>DATHNR010000523.1:0-6025 GCA_035485835.1 Puia sp. | reverse complement strand
ATGCCCTTAAAAAAGGTCTTATGATCAGATTTCAGGACATTAAGGAAGGAGATATCATTCAGACGGATTTTGAAGGTCAGCGTTTTGATGGAGTAGTAACTGATCTCAATCTGGAAGATAAGCAGGTATGCGTCCATAATGGAGACCAGGAAGCATGGTTTGAACCAAAAGACCTATATCCTATTCCGGTAAATGATCAACAACTTCAAAAATTAGGATTTGAAAAGCTGGAAAACGGAGACCATTCGGTCAAATATTCAAGAGGTCCGTTCCGAATACTGATCCCCGGACCTGACCAATTCAATGAGTTAGAGATCTGGTACAGGGAAGATCACCGCCACCTTCACCGGCCTATCGGGGTCCATGAATTGCAGAATTTTTATCATCAAATGACAAAAGTTGACCTGAGCCGCGTATAAAACAGCTCTTTTCCCGAAGTTTTGGCCTTTATGAGATCCCAATTTAGCCTGGATGGGATGTTTATTCCATGAAATTTTATTCTTTCACCAAGTAATATTATCTTTGCGCTCCCAAAATCTATGGCTAAACAAGCGCTCATTAAACAGGATGGATCTATTGTAGAAGCACTTTCCAATGCCATGTTTAAAGTGAAGCTGGAAAATGGGCATGAAATCCTTGCTACTATTTCAGGGAAAATGAGAATGCATTATATACGCATTCTGCCTGGTGATAAAGTGGGTGTTGAAATGAGTCCATATGATTTGACAAGGGGGAGAATCATATTCAGATACAAATAAGTGGTATTAGAATAGTTCAGAACAGATTAAAAAGTAAAAAGAAGTTGTATGAAAGTCCGGGCATCCATTAAAAAGCGAAGCGTAGATTGTAAGATCGTACGTCGCAAGGGTAAACTGTATATTATTAACAAGAAAAATCCGCGTTTTAAACAACGTCAGGGATAATTAAGTTGATCAGTAACAAAAAATAGAAATTATAAATCAGTAAAAGATGGCGCGTATTGCGGGTGTTGACTTACCAAAAAACAAAAGAGGCGAAATCGGACTGACCTATATATTCGGAATAGGTCCTTCAACCGCCAAATATATTCTTTCCAAAGCAGGAATCAGCTTTGATAAGAAAGTGTCTCAATGGAATGATGATGAACTGAATGCCATCCGTAACATTATCACAAATGAATTGAAAGTGGAAGGGGCATTGCGTTCCGAAGTACAGATGAGCATTAAGCGACTTTTGGATATTGCATGTTACCGGGGAGTTCGTCATCGTAAAGGCCTGCCGGTTCGTGGACAGCGCACGCGTACCAACAGCCGTACAAGAAAAGGAAAACGCAGAACAGTAGCCGGGAAAAAGAAGGCGCCTAAGAAGTAATATGGGAGTATGGGAGTGTGGATATATCTGAATAGAAAGGCAACTAATTTTTTATAACACCATTCAAGAATAGAACCAGATCCGGGGTGTACGGGGAGGAATGATTCAATTCCTGCTGATTGCAGGAAATATTTTAAACAGATTACCTAATTCGAAAAATGGCAAAAGCACAACAGGTTACCAGCGCAAAAGCTGCAGCAAAGAAAAGAGTCGTTAAGGTTGATTCGTATGGAGATGCGCATATTTCTGCGAGCTTTAACAACATCATCATCAGTATTACCAACAAAAACGGTCAGCTTATATCATGGAGCAGTGCCGGTAAAATGGGTTTCAAGGGATCAAAGAAAAATACACCTTATGCTGCGCAAATGGCATCTGCCGATGCTGCAAAAACTGCCCTTGATGCAGGTCTGAAGAGAGTGGATGTTTTTGTCAAAGGTCCTGGTTCAGGAAGAGAAAGCGCCATCCGTTCCCTTGCGAATAACGGAATAGAAGTGGTCATGATAAAAGATGTTACACCATTGCCACATAATGGGTGCCGTCCGCCAAAGAAAAGAAGGGTTTAATTTTATTTTTATAACAAGCTGAACAGGATTTCATTTTAAGATTTTTCATAATCCTGTTCGGGTACTCAAAAATCTAAAATACATTATGGCACGTTACACGGGTCCCAAGACCAAAATCTCACGTAAATTCGGTGAACCTATTTTAGGAAATGGAAAATGGCTGACTAAAACCAGCAATCCTCCAGGTCAGCACGGAGCGACAAAAAAACGTAAAACGCTTGGAGAATATGCAATTCAGCTGAAAGAAAAGCAAAAAGCAAAATATACATATGGTGTTCTTGAACGTCAGTTCAGGAAAACTTTTGACGAAGCTTCCAGAAAAAAAGGAGTAACAGGTGAAAACCTGATACGTCTTCTTGAATCCAGACTGGACAATACGGTTTACCGTTTAGGGATTGCTAATTCAAGGCCGGGTGCACGCCAGCTTGTTTCTCATAAACACATTACCGTAAATGGAGAAGTTGTAAATGTGCCATCTTTTCAGCTCAAACCCGGAGACAGCATAGGTTTAAAAGCTACTTCCCGCACGAATGCAGGTATTATTTCAGCAGCCAAGGGTAAAAACAATAAGATCAACTGGCTCGATTGGAATGAAGCAGAAATGAAAGGAACTTTTATAGCTTTTCCTGAAAGAGAAAGTATACCAGAGAATATTAAGGAACAATTGATCGTGGAATTATACAGTAAATAATCGAATTCAGCATTCATCATTCGTAAATCGAAAATTTAAATATGGCCATTTTAAATTTCCAGAAACCAGACAAAATCATACTTCAAAAAGCAACAGATTTCGAAGCCCAGTTCGAATTCCGTCCTTTGGAGCCAGGTTATGGAGTAACCATTGGGAATGCCCTGCGCAGGGTATTACTTAATTCTTTAGAAGGATATGCGATAATTGGCGTAAAAATCGAAGGAGCCGATCATGAATTTGCCACACTGAAGGGTGTTACAGAAGACGTGGTTGAAATCATCCTTAACCTGAAACAGGTACGTTTTAAAAAGAAAGTAGATCATGAGGTGGCTCAGGAAAAAATTACACTCAGCCTTAAAAATAAAACCGAATTCACTGCCGCAACGATCGGAGATGCATTGCCGAGCTTTGAAGTGATGAATCCGAACCTGTTAATCTGTACAATGGATGCATCAGCAAGGGTTGATATTGAAATTACCATTGGAAAAGGCAGAGGTTATGTGCCAGCTGAAGATAACAAACCCAAAGACGCACCATTTGGGTACATTCCGACGGATGCAATTTTCACCCCGATCAAGAATGTGCGCTATTCAATTGAAAATACCCGCGTAGAACAGAGGACGGATTTTGAAAAATTGCTGATGGAAGTTTCTACTGATGGTACAATCCATCCTGAAGAAGCCGTTAAGCAGGCTTCACGTATTCTGATACAGCACCTGATGATCATTACTGATGAAAACATCACATTTGATAATAAGGAAGAAAAAAAGGAAGACCTGGTTGATGAACAAACCCTTCAATTACGGAAGGTTCTGAAAACACCGCTGGAAGACCTGGATCTTTCAGTGCGGGCTTTTAACTGCCTTAAAGCAGCCAAGATTAACAGTCTGAGCGAACTGGTTACTTACGAACAGGAGGATCTCATGAAATTTAGAAATTTTGGTCAGAAATCGCTGGCTGAAATCGAACAGGTGTTACATGAAAGAGGTCTTCATTTCGGAATGGATCTTTCGAAGCTGAAACTGGACGACGAATAATACAAGTGTGAGAGTGTGAGAATGTGAGAGTGTTTTTTTACGCTCTCACATTCTCACACTCTCACACTCTCACACTTTTTTAAACTCGCTTTGCAATTCCTGACACGGTGTAAAGCTTAAACGAACAAAGTCATGCGTCACGGAGACAAAATCAACAACCTTGGCAGGACGGCCTCCCACAGGAGTGCCCTGCTAAGTAATCTGGCCTGCCAGCTGATCACCCATAAGAGGATCGTTACTACCCTGGCTAAGGCTAAAGTGCTCAGAACTTATATTGAACCTCTGATCACCAAAGCAAAAGAAAATACAACACATCAACGCAGAGTCGTATTCAGCTATCTGCAGGATAAGGATTCGATTACCGAATTGTTTGGAACTGTAGCTGAAAAAGTTGCGGGACGTCCGGGAGGCTATACCCGGATCATAAAACTCGGTAAAAGAACCGGAGATGCTGCTGAAACGGCAATGATTGAACTTGTGGATTTTAATGATATTTACGGTAAGGGTAAAGGGGAAGCAAAGGAAGCCGGAAAAAGAACCCGCCGTTCCGGAGGAAAGAAAAAAACAGAACCAGCTGCAATTGCCACTGATCAGAAAACAGAACCAAAAGAAGAAAAATCACCCGAATAGTGTATTGTATTGGAATTAATCAAAGCAGTCCCAGCAATGAGGGCTGTTTTTTTTGTCTGTACAGCTGCAAGTGGAATAGAATGTTAACAAAATCCTTGCGTTCATACCCACACACTCCCATACTCTCATACTAATATTCGTTTTCTTTGCAAATAATTTTGAAAATGGCTTTATCAACCACTCAGCGCCCCGCAATTCTTGTACTGAAGGATGGAACAGTTCACCACGGTCAGGCTTACGGAAAAATAGGAATTACTTCCGGAGAAATCTGCTTCAATACAGGAATGACCGGCTATCAGGAAGTCTTTACTGATCCCAGCTACTTTGGACAGGTTCTCATCATGAACAATGTGCATATTGGAAATTATGGAGTAAAAGATGGAGACGTCGAATCGGATGGTGTCAAAATTCGTGGATTGATCGGCCGTAACCTCGAAGAACAATTTTCGCGTTTGCAGGCTAAAGGATCTCTTGAAGATTATTTAAAAGAAAATCAAATCGTTTGTATCGAAGGAGTCGATACCCGGGCCCTGGTGACACATGTACGGTTAAAAGGAGCGATGAATTGTATAATATCTTCTGAAATACTGGATGTAAATGAACTAAAAAAACATTTAGGAAGCGTTCCCGACATGGACGGATTAGAACTTGCCTCTGCTGTTTCCACTGAAAAAACCTATGAAGCCGGTGATCCTTCTTCACCGGTCAGGATTGCTGTCCTTGACTACGGGATTAAAAAGAATATCATTCAATGCATGATTGACAGAGGTGCATTTGTAAAAGTTTTTCCAGCTAAAACCGGACTTAAAGCCCTGAAAGAATTTAATCCATCCGGCTATTTTCTCTCCAACGGACCCGGAGATCCATCTGCAATGGATTATGCCATTAAAACTGTAAAGGAAATTCTAGGTGAAGAAAAACCACTCTTTGGAATTTGTCTTGGTCATCAGTTGCTGGCTCTTGCCAAAGGTATCCCCACATTTAAAATGCATCATGGTCATCGTGGATTAAATCATCCAGTGAAAAATCTGCTTACGGGAAAATGTGAGATTACAACTCAAAATCATGGATTTGGTGTAGATCCTTCATCCGTAAGGAATAATGAAGAGGTGCAAGTGACCCATGTAAACCTTAATGATGATTCAATCGAAGGTATCCGCCTGAAGAACCGACCGGTTTTCTCAGTTCAATATCATCCCGAAGCCACACCCGGTCCCCACGATAGCCGCTATCTGTTTGATGAGTTCATTGAACTTATTAAAAAAGCTTAAAGCATAAGACTTAGTGCGTTTAAGAAATTCTAAGGCTTTCAGAAATGAAAAAAGCGTTAAGCGTTAGGCATTCCGCATTAAGCTTTAAGGGTAATACCGTATTTTTACATTCAATTAAACCTCATCTTCAGTGGCATTGATTAAGAGTATTTCGGGAATTCGGGGAACGATTGGTGGTAAACCCAATGAGAACCTGACTCCACTGGATATCGTTAAGTTTTCAGCCTCTTATGGCACCTGGATAAAGGAATTTGTTCCACATTCCAAAAAGATTGTAATAGGGAGAGATGGTCGCATCAGCGGTGAAATGGTGCGCAACCTCGTAGTAAGTACATTAACCGGAATGGGCCTGGACGTTCATGACCTTGGATTATCCACTACTCCTACAGTTGAATTGGCTGTAATGGGAGAAAAAGCTGCCGGTGGTATAATTATAACCGCCAGTCATAATGCAAAAGAATGGAATGCCCTTAAACTCCT
>DATHNR010000522.1:0-6740 GCA_035485835.1 Puia sp. | reverse complement strand
CAAAACCTTCCTATACGGTAGATACGATAACGTATATGTGTGAACGGTTCCCGCAGCACGTATTTTCAATCATCATGGGTAGCGATAGTTACCAAAATCTTCCTCGCTGGAAAAATCATGAATATTTACTGGAGAACATTGAATTTCTAATTTACATGCGTGCGGGTTTTGAAAACATCCCGGTTTATAAGAATGCACGCTCGCAAATTCTCGAAGCGCCTTTATTACAAATTTCGGCTACCCATATCCGTAATATTATTAAAGAAGGAAAATCGATCAGATATCTCGTGCCTGATATTGTAAAAGAAGAAATAGAGCGTAACCGATATTACTATTAAGGTTTCTCAAGCTTTTTTCTTTCTTTTAGCGGGAGAGAACGGACTACAAGGGCATAAGAATCATCTATCATTTCCCGAATTTGTTTTGCATTAACCTGACCATCCAGGATGATCGTATTCCAATGTTTTTTATTCATATGAAAGGCTGGTATCACTGAGCTATAGGCCTCTCTTAATTCCTCAGCTTTTTCCGGATCGCATTTTACGTTGAACTGCAGTGGTATGCTGTCAAGACTCATCAATAAAAATATTTTTCCGGTTACTTTAAATACAAGAGTAGTTTCTCCAAAAGGAAAGGATTCCTTAGCAGATTTTTTCCCCAGACAATATTTTCTGATGCTCTCCAGATCCATTGCAGTGAAAGCTTTACATTTAGGGAACTGTTTTTAAACATTCAAAAATATGAGGTATTTGCTGATTTTTTTTCTGTTGTTCACTCAATCTCTTTCCAGAGCGCAGTCTTATGAAAAAATTCATTTTAAATATATCCTGGTAGATACGCATAATGATTTTTTAAGTAAGGCGGTGGAAGATCATGTAGCATTTGATTCAAATCTAAAAGGCATTACTCAGTCTGATCTGGGTCGCATGCAGATGGGCGGCATAAAAGTTCAGATATTCTCCATTTTCTGTGATGAACATTATGGAAAGGGTTCTGCTTTTGCATATGCCAACAGGGAGCTGGATTCGCTCTATGCAATTGTTGCCAGAAATGCCCAAAGCATGCAGATTGTTTATTCATATAAGGAACTCATGAAGGCGGTAAGAGATCATAAACTTGCCTGCTTATCCGGAGTAGAAGGAGGCCATATGATTGAAGATGATTTAGATTACCTGGATAGTTTTTATAAAAGGGGTGTTCGTTATATGACACTCAGCTGGAATAACAGCACGTCCTGGTCCACTTCTGCGATGGAAGAAACGCAGCATGCGTTTATGGTTACGCCGTATGGATTGAATGCTTTTGGAAAGCAGGTTGTAAAAAGAATGAATGAGCTGGGCATGATGGTGGATGTTTCTCATGTCGGAGAAAAAACATTTTGGGATGTGATAGCAAATACGACAAAGCCAGTGATTGCTTCACATAGTTCAGTTTATGCGCTATGTCCGGTTTTCCGAAATCTGAAAGATGATCAGATCCGGGCTATTGCAAAAAACGGTGGCGTAATACAAGTGAATTTCTTTTCTGGTTTTTTGGATTCCTCTTTTTTAAAAAAGGTCGGAAGTTTCATTAAACTGCACAAAGCAGAACATGATTCATTGGTTTCTTTAAAAAAACCGGAATACACGATCCATGATTATTTCGCGAAGAAATACAAAGACGAATACGAAGACATGCGTCCGCCCCTTTCGTTGTTATTGGATCATATTGATTATATCGTTAAGCTGGTAGGCATCGATTATGTCGGATTGGGATCCGATTTTGACGGAATTGATTCATCGCCCAAAGGCCTGGATGGAGTAGAAGATTATCCTAAGATTACGGAAGGACTTCTTAAAAGAGGATATAGTGAAAAAGACATTAAAAAAATTCTTGGCGAAAATTTCCTTCGTGTATTCAAGGCAAATGAAAACAAATAAAGCCAAAAGCTTAAAGCCGAAAGCCTAAAACTACTTTTTGGATTTCCGCTTATTTAAATGAAATAGTAAAAGACGTTAAATCAGTTTTAAGCTTTAAGCTTTAGGCTCAATACAAGAGTAATCGCTCTACAGTCTCCCACAACCGTGAATTGGCAAGGAAATTTTTTTCGAGTTCAATATTAAATGGAATCGCGGTATCCAGCGAAGCGCAGCGTTGCACTGGAGCATCCAGTAACTCAAAACAATGCTGTCCGATCCAGGCACTGATTTCTCCTCCGATGCCGCCGGTGAGTGTGTCTTCGTGTAATACAATTACTTTACCTGTTTTCGCGACTGCTTCGTAAATAGCTTCATAATCCAAAGGAAGCAAAGTGCGGAGATCCAGGATATGGAAGGAGATATCGGGTTTTTCTTTGGCAAGGCCCAGGGCCCAGTGAACCCCAGCACCATATGTAATGATACTGATTTCCTCTCCGCTCATTACCAAATTAGCTTTGCCTATTTCAGTATAATAGTATTGTTCAGGTAGTGGCCCGCTGATACTCCTGTATAAAACTTTGTGTTCAAAAAACAGTACAGGATTTGGATCCAGGATGGCTGCATTCAACAATCCTTTGGCATCGGCCGGGGTAGAAGGATAAACCACTTTAAGACCGGGTACATGTGTAAACCAGGCTTCATTACTTTGTGAATGGAAAGGTCCGGCGCCTACGCCCGCACCAGTTGGCATACGAATGACCACATCAGCATTTTGTCCCCAGCGGTAATGAATTTTAGCCAGGTTATTCACGATCTGATTAAATCCGACAGCGGCAAAATCAGCAAATTGCATTTCCATAACCGACTTGAATCCTTCCAGTGAAAGCCCCAGTGCGGCACCCACTATAGCGCTTTCACATAAAGGGGTATTGCGAACCCTTTCGTGACCGAATTTTTCAAGAAAACCTTCCGTGATTTTAAAGGCACCTCCATACTCTGCAATATCCTGACCCATGAGGATAAGATTTTCATGTTTTTCCATGCTCTGCCATAAACCGTCCCGTATTCCATCAATAAACCTTTTTACAGGAGATGCGTCCAGATCAATAAGCCGGTAATCCAATGGATCAGTGAATTGAGGTGTTTGCGCATACATGTCCTTTATTTCTTTTTCCGTATCGGCGATAACAGGATTTTCTTTAACGGCAATGGCGTTTTCAATGTCCGACCGGAATTCATTTCGGATCTCTTTGATTTTTTCTTCATTTAATATACCCGTTTCTACGAGCCAGTTTTCATAATTGATTACCGGATCTTTTTTACTCCAGGATTCAAATAATTCTGTGGGAATATATTTTGTGCCACTTGCTTCTTCATGTCCGCGCATTCTAAAAGTCATGCATTCTACCAGGTAAGGTTTTTGTTCCCGGATACAATACTCCCGCACACCCTTTATGGTATCATAAACATCCAGGATATTATTACCATCGATCTGCACTGATTCCATACCATAACCGATTCCTTTATCTGCAAGTCGATTAGCGCGGAATTGTTCTTTCACTGGTGTACTAAGGCCGTATCCATTATTTTCTATGATGAAAATGACTGGCAGTTCCCATACGGCAGCGAGATTCAAAGCTTCATGAAAATCACCTTCACTGGTTCCACCCTCACCAGTAAATGCTGCGGATAGTTTTTTTTCCTTTTTTAATTTATATCCCAATGAGGTTCCGTCGGCAAGAGCCAGCTGAGGACCGAGATGTGAAATCATTCCACAGATATAATGTTCCCTTGAACCAAAATGGAAACTTCTTTCCCTGCCTTTGCTGTATCCTTCCTGACTTCCCTGCCATTGCAAAAAGAGTTTTCGTAATGGCATATTTCTTCCTGTAAAAATTCCCAGGTTTCGGTGAAGGGGCATAATCCATTCGTCCGCCTCAAGTGCGGAAACAACTCCTGCTGAAATTGCTTCCTGACCGATACCGCTGAACCACTTGCTGATCCTGCCCTGTCGCAGCAGAACAAGCATTTTCTCTTCTATAAGTCTTGGAAAAAGAATAGTTCTGTAGAGATGGAGTAAAATCTGATCAGAAAAATCTTTGCGGTCAAAAAACATACAAACAGTATTATTTTAATAAAGCACTGAGCCCGCTATTAATTTTCCTTTTGCGTAGATTTTCTATAAAAAAAAGAAGTCAGTACCGAAAGCAGGAGACTGAAAAGAAGGGCCCACCAAAATCCATCAACCCTGAAGCCATTAACGAATTTTGCAGCAAGTAGTATGATCAGTGCATTGATCACAAATAAGAAAAGACCAAAAGTAAATATGGTAATGGGTAAAGTCAGAATGATCAGTATGGGTTTTACAAAAAGATTCAATAATCCCAAAACGATGGCCAGGATAAGTGCAGTGATAAAGGATTGAATATGCACTCCGCTTAAAATATAGGATAAAGCGAAAGCGACGATAGCAGAAATGATAATTCTTAAAATGATATTCATAACTGCAAATTTTAATCCTGTGAAAATACTGAATCCGATCTTTTAAAACACTGCCAATTCATAAAAATCAGGGGCATTCAGGTATTTATTTGCCAATTCATGCAGTTCCGGGGGCTGAATATTTTTAATGGTTTCGATTCCATGGTAAAAATATTCTTCCGGAAGATCGTTCAGAATCAGGCTTTTCCATCGACCGGCTACCTGAAATGGGCCATCCAGGTCTCCAAGAAGGGTACCGATCATAAAATTTTTGGAGGTCTTTAATTCTTCTTCATCAACCGGTTCATCACGGAGCCTCTTCATTTCCAGGTAAACTTCCCGAATGGTATCCTCTGTAACGTCTTTTCCTGCTTCGGTGGAAATCATCAGTGCACTTTCCTGCGTAAGATTAACAAGATAACTATGAATTCCGTAAGTGTAGCCCTTGTCTTCACGGATATTGGCCATTAAACGGGAACCAAAAAATCCGCCGAAAATATTATTAAGTACCTGCATTTTCTGGAAATCGGGATGATGCCTGTTCGGAAAATTCCGGCTTATCCGGATAGCTCCCTGCACACTTTCAGGATCATTATTGATACGATATTTTTTTTCTGCGGCCGGCCTGATGATCGCGTTTTGAATATCCGGTTTTGTGGAACCTGCCAGAGGAAGGCTTCCAAAATGGGTTTCTATCAGTGTCCGGATATCAGAAGGTAGTGGACCCGCAATAAAAATTACGCAGCGCCCATTCAGATAAAATTTTTTATAAAAATCCTTTATTTCATCTATGCTAAGTGCAGAATAATCTTCAATAGAACTGAATCTGCCATAAGGGTGGGAGGGGCCGAAAAGATAGCTGTCGATAAGTCGTCCTGCAATAAAATCATTTTTACGAAGATTCACCTGAAGTCTCTGCTGCATATTTTTTATATAGATAGCGAGCTCTTCTTCAGGAAAAATAGATTCTGCAATGAGTTCGGAAACTACGGGCAACAATTCTGCAAAATGCTTTTTCATGCAATGCAGGGTAAGTTCGGCGGTTTCGTGTCCGGCCTGGCGATTCAGGTATGCCCCGTAATATTCAAAATATTCATTGATCTCAAAAGCGTTTTTCGAACGTGTTCCATTCTTAAGCATGAAATTCGTTGCAGCGGCAACAAGGTTTTCAGATTCATAACAGTTGCCGGCATAAAAAACAACATTCATCATCAGAGTATCCACCGTTCCCATGTCAACGAGATAAACCTCAACGCCATTCCGCAGTGTAATTTCTTGATTGGGTGGCAGATTTAACTGAAATTTTACTGCGTCGGTAATTTCCGGTGCAGTTTTGCGATTCAACATAAGTAATTATTCAATAGTTAATTATTACTGTAATAAAACAGGGTGTTGCTGTTTTTTTCATTAAAAATAGAAGCACTGAGATCCCGGATTTCACCCGTTGTTACTTCCAGATATTTATCGAGTTCAGTGTTCATATAAGCAACGTCTCCCATCAGTTCATACATGGCCAGATTGGATGCACGATTCATCAGGCTCATATCTTCAAAGAGGATGGCAGATTCTGTTTTGTTCTTCACCTTGGTCAGTTCTTTTTCTTCTATCGTTGTTGAACTTATTTTATCAAGCTCCTCCTTGATTGCCTCATCAGCCGTTTTCATTGATATTCCTTTTATCAACTTGCCTTCAATCAGCAATAATCCCGGATCGGAAGATCCGAAATGATAACATTCTATGTTACTGAATAATTTTTTCTCTTTTACCAGAGTTTGAAACAAACGGGATGAACCTCCGCCTCCCAGCAATTCACCTATCAGGTCCATTGCATAATAAGATTTATCCGTTCTCGATCCCACGTGAAAAGCTTTGTACAGGGCATCCAATGGCACATCAGCTTTTACTTCCTTTATCCGGGAGTTTTCCTGTTTAGGTTCAGCCGGCAGGTGTCGGATAAATTTTTCTCCGGGAGGTATATTTCCAAACCATTTTTCTGCCAGCGCAAGAGCTTTTTCTGCCTGAATATTACCCGCCATCACAAGTATGGCATTCGCAGGGCAATAATGTTTTTGAAAAAATGCTTTTACGTCAGACAGTTTTGCGTTTTCAATATGTGAAAGCTCCTGGCCAATAGTCATCCAGCGATAGGGGTGTACTTTATAAGCAAGCTCCCTTAATTTAAAAGCAACATCTCCGTATGGACGATTTATATAATGTTCTTTAAATTCTTCAATGACCACTTTTCGCTGCACATCCAGGCTTTTCTCACTAAAAGCAAGGGATATCATCCGGTCACTTTCCAGCCAGCAGGCTGTTTCAATGTTTTCCGCAGGCAGCTGAATGTAGTAATTGGTAAGATCG
>DATHNR010000521.1:0-2502 GCA_035485835.1 Puia sp. | reverse complement strand
CTGGCAGAAAGGATATACGATTTATGTGTTCTTACAAACTGGTAGCTGCTAAGTTTTTCTTCTAAAGTTTTCAGACTCATTTTTGTAATGACCGGACGCGTGGAAGTGCTGAGAAATATTTTCACGTAATCCTTCATCCCTTCGATGTATAATATGTCCGGGATCATTATTTTTATCTGGTTATATTCAACATATACAAAAAAATAATCCGGCACTTCCTCTTTTGGGGCATTTTTCTGAAGATTAAATAAATCCTGCGCCTTATTGCAGGCCTTCAGGAAACGCTCAAATGACACGGGTTTCAGAAGGTAATCGACCACTCCCAGGTTAAATCCATCAAAGGCATAATCTTTATAGGCTGTAACAAATATGACCATCGGCGGGTTATGCAGTGATTCCAGGAATTGCAAACCGTTCAGTCCGGGCATTTGAATATCCAGGAAAAGAAGATCGACTTTTTCCTTATGAAGGGTATCTGCAGCTTCCATGGCGTTTTTACAACGATTTACCAGGTGCAGGAAAGGAACTTTCTGAATATTATCCACCAAAAGATCCAGGACCAGTTTCTCATCATCCACAGCTATACAGTTCAGCATATCATTTCAAGATTCAGGTTTACAGTAAAAGTATTGCCATCATCCAGAATCGTCAATTTGTTTTTTCCCGGGTAGAGCAGGTTCAGCCTGTTCTTTACATTCAATATTCCGATGCCTGAATTCAGGTCTTTCGAAATATTTGTCCTGTTGTAATTATTGGTGACGGAAAAATATAATTGACGATCTTTTATTTCTAGCATGATTCTGATAAACGGATTTCGGACCATCCCGATCCCATGCTTAAAAGCGTTTTCCACGAAGGGCACCAGCAGCATGGGTTCAATAAAACAATCCATGGGTCCTTCCCGAATTTCAAAAAGCAGATCAACATCTTCCCCAAACCTTAACTCCTGGAGTTCGACATAAGTTTTAAGGTACATGATCTCATTGCTTATCAGGAACCTGTCCTTATCAGATTCATAGAGCATATACCTCAGCAGATCTGAGAGTTTAAGCAGGGATGATTCCAGGAGATCAGATTTCTGCCTTGCAAGAGAAACCATATTTGCCATCATGTTGAAAAGAAAATGCGGGCTGATCTGTGAACGCAGAAATTTCAATTCAGAAGAAAGCCTTTCGGATTTCATCTCCTTTTCCTTTCTTTCAAGTTGAATACGGTCTACAGTGAACCGGAAAATAAAACTGGCTATTAAAAATGCCAGCGGCGGGAAAAATAGAATCCTGTTATTGAATGGATTTAAAATGAAGCCCGGGAAAACCCATTTCAATATGAAAAGCTTGGCATAATATGACAAGGCCAGTATTACTGCAAGAACAGGGAAATATGACCACCAGTATTTTCGGTTGAAGAGAACGGGATATAGAAAATAGGCATTCAGGTAAAACAGACCAATATGATACATATTGGTAATAAGGAAGAAATGATCAGGCAGCCCGGTAGTAACCGGAATATTACGGAAAATAATGGCAGGGATAACAAGTACCGATACCCATACCAGCACATGTATGAACAGGTTAATATATTTTGACCGCAGAGGCATTATTCAAATGCAAATATACTTTCCCTGATTTCTTAACAGGTCCTGCATATATAAAGGCTTTGTATGTTTCTACCAAAGCATCAAATGAGCAGATGAATCCCTATTCTTAGGATATTTCGCTTCCCGGTGATGTGCTCAACGCTTCTGGGAAGGCAGTTGCTTTAATTCATTTTATATACCAGCACCTCAAAACTGCCAGGAACAATATTTCTTGTGCCGGGCTGAAAGGTGGCTACACTCAGATAAATCTTATGTGTACTATTATCCAGTGCCATGGTCTTTGCGCGGATTTTCGTATAAAGTGTCTGCAATACTGCATATTCTTTTTCAGATTTTTGTTTAATAATAGTAGTGGTGCTGTCTCCATTCGAACAAAAGATCAGCTTGGTTATCGGGTCATAAACTACCGCATCCACACCGGCTCCTATTGGCAAAGTTGAAATTACTTTTCCTGTTTTGACGTCTACAACGCTCATGCCTTTATTTTCACGGCATCCTGTAAAAACTAATTGGTGTTTTGCATCATATGCAAGACCTGTAGGGCCCCCACAGGGTGCAAGAGGATAATTGCGAATAACCTTCATGGTAACCGCATCGATAACATTCAGGCTATTTTTGTCTTCCAGATTATTATATATAACTCCTTTGCCATCCGGCACCGCAAACTCCGGTCCACCTCCCAACTCAACTGTTCCGATTTCTTTCAGGTCGTTTACATCTATCACGGAAGCAGCGTTTCCGCGTCCACAAAAAGCAAATATCCTCTTTGAAAATGGATCAAACATGATTCCATCCGGGCCTTTAGGAGACACAGGAATCACTTTAACCGTTTTGAATGATTGAAGATCGAAAACGACCACAGAATTGTCCCTGCCATCAGTTATAAAACCTTTGTTTACTTCATT
>DATHNR010000520.1:0-2191 GCA_035485835.1 Puia sp. | reverse complement strand
AAAAAAATATCGTTGACTCTGTGCCTGAGTCCGATTGGAAAAATCCTGATTATAACAGTCAGGGCTGGCCGAAGATCAGTATTTCACTTAACTGGGAAAACCAGCAATTGGGATTGAGCGATCTGGATGGAATTGTATGGTACAGAAAAGAAGTAATTCTTGATGAAAATGTTGTAAACAAACCCGCTACTCTCTCCCTGGGGAAAATTGATGATAATGATGATACTTATGTAAATGGAATTTGGGTGGGTTCCACAAAAAACTGGGCTGAGACCAGAATCTATCGCATTCCCGCCGGTGTTTTCAAAACAGGTAAAAATATCATTGCCGTGAGAGTGGAAGATACAGGTGGGGGCGGAGGATTCTATGGTGATTCTTCAGCCGTTTATCTTAAATCGGAAGACGGATTCATATCCCTGAGCAATAACTGGTTTTTTCGAATTGCAAAAATAACCGGTAATGCAATGGGTATTGGGCCTAATGATTATAGCAGCCTACTTTTTAATGCAATGATAAATCCGTTGATTCCCTATGGGATGCGTGGTGTGTTGTGGTATCAGGGGGAAGCAAATACCGGACGGGCATATCAATACAGAACGGCTTTCCCACTCATGATCAGCGACTGGAGACAACATTGGGGAGAGGGAAATTTTCCGTTCTATTTTGTTCAGCTTGCAAGTTTCAATGCGGGTAATGGAAATAGTCAGCAAGGCAGTACATGGGCTGAATTGAGGGAAGCGCAGACCCGTACATTAAGTTTACCTGCAACTGGCATGTCAGTTACAACTGATATTGGTGAATCAAATGATATACATCCGAAAAATAAACAGGATGTTGGCCTGCGACTGGCTGCCATCGCAATGAATAATATTTATGAACAGCCGGGAGAATATAGTGGCCCTGTGTATGAATCCATGAGCATTCAGGGGGATAAAATCGTACTTGGCTTTACCCACACAGGAAGTGGATTGATGGTAAAAGATAAATATGGATACCTCAGGGGTTTTGAAATTGCAGGTTCCGATCATCATTTCTATTATGCCAAAGCCATATTGCAAAATAATAAAGTAATTGTTTACGCAGATGAAGTATCCCAGCCCGAGTCAGTACATTTTGCCTGGGCTGATGATGCTGCTGATGCAAATTTTTATAATAAGGAAGGTTTCCCGGCAGTTCCTTTCCGGACTGATCAATGGAAAGGAGTAACGGACGATAAAAAGTTTGAAATAGGAAAGCCTTAAACAGTATGGGGGTATGGGAGTATGTTTTCACAACCCTGCGTTACTACATTTATAAACCCGGATTACAGAATCTGCTCGCTTATTACTCCTGATTTCTTATTTTTCAGAATTAGTTTTTTAGCCCCATAATGAGTCATTTCTTCTTTTATCAGATAGTGATCGGCGTCAAATTCAACCAGGTTGCTTGGTTTCGAAAGTCCGGTTTGGCCGCGCCAAATATCTAATTGAACAGGTTCCCATAATTTAGTCTTTGCTGATTTATATGAAGCATCCAGTACAGCATTAACAACATAGCCATCGTAAAAAGTTTCTTTGGGAGAAATTCCTTTTTCGATTGCGTTGAACATATCAGTAAACATATGATTGTATCCCAGGTCGTTTAGTTCATCGCCTACAGGAAATAGCCAGCCTGAATTGGATTCAGCTTTTTCTGCAACATAATCCGCGCCTTTACCCGTTGTGAACATTTCAAATCCGGTTCTTAAGAAATTATTGATCCATATGGTTCCTTCTGTACCCATTACTTCGTCGCGAAGATCAAGACCGCCGCGGAAAGTCCAGCTCACTTCAAACTGACCGATGGCACCGTTCTCATATTTTACGAGACCTATAGCATGGTCTTCGGCTTCAATTGGTTTTACCTGCGTATCTGCCCAACACATTACTTCAACGGGTTTAATATCCTTTCCGATAAAATTTCTCCCTATCTCCACACAATGGCAACCCAGATCAAGTATACATCCGCCACCCGCCTGTTCAAGGTCCCAGAACCAGTCACTGTGTGGACCAGGATGTGTTTCTCTTGATTTGGACCAGAGAATTCTACCCAGTGCACCATTTTTTACGCTTTCAAGTGCCTTTAAGAATTTAGGAGTGTAAACGAGGTCTTCCAGGTAACCATTAAAAATCCCCGCATTTTCTACCGCTTCCAGCATTCGTTTTGCCTCAGA
>DATHNR010000519.1:0-3987 GCA_035485835.1 Puia sp. | reverse complement strand
AGCCCCGCTTGAAGAAACAAATAATGCTCACATTATAGTAGATCAGAATGCCTCAACAGTTTTTTATCCTCAGGGCAAGCTTCAGTTTAGCAATTTTTCCCAAAAGGAGTCAGGGTCTTTTTCAAAAGATCCAGGCAATGCCTTTCTGGATTCAGGTAAAATTCAATTCCCCCTGATTCTTAGAAAATGGAAAACGGGAGATTATTTCTATCCCCTCGGGATGAAGAAAAAGAAAAAACTGTCCAGGTTTTTTATCGATCAGAAACTATCCAAAACAGCAAAGGAAAAAGCATGGGTTCTGGTGATGGACAAGCATATTATCTGGGTTGTGGGACACCGGATCGACAACCGTTTTAGTATAAATAATACTACTGACAAAATTTTACTAATTAGAAATGAGGGTGTTTAAGTTCATTCAGAAAAATATTTACAACATCCGGCCTGACGGCAATCGTAAATATGACTCCGAATAAAGCACCATAGAAATGAGCGTCATGATTCACATGATCGCCACCTTTTCTGGACATATAAGCAGAATAAAAAAGAAATAATCCGCCATAGATAATCGCAGGGACCGGAAAAACAAGTACAAGAATTTGCTGCCAGGGCCCAAGCAATATAAAAGAAAACAGAACGGCTGAAACAGCACCGGATGCACCGAGACTCCTGTAATCATAATCATTATAGTGCTTGATATATGTAGGGATATTTGAAACAATTAACGCACCGATATAGAGGGCCAGGTAATAATATTTCTGCAGGCCCAGATCACCCTGATAATGTGCCTCCATATACGTTCCAAAGAAATACAAAGTCACCATGTTAAAAATAAGGTGCATGTAATCTGCATGGATGAGTCCGCAGGTAATGAACCGGTAATATTGGTGTTTCTTACTGATGGCAGGTGGCCAGAATATCAGTTCATCAACCACTTTACCATTTCTGAATCCGGCTAAAGAAATAAGGGTGGTAATAATAACAATCGCAAGGGTAATATTATTGAACATGAAATAGGTAAGGGGATTAAAGATATACTTTAATTGCAAAATTCAAAACTGATCAGTCATGATGATACTTTTCATTTCGTCCAATAGTGCAGGCACGGTAAATCTGTTCTACCAGTATCAGTCTTACGAGCTGGTGGGGAAAAGTGAGCCCGGAAAGCGACCAGGTAAATTTTGATTTTTTCAAAATGGATTCATCAAGTCCATATGCACCACCAATCAGGAAAACCAGTCTTTTGACCGCCTCATTTCCACGATCCTGTATAAATGCTGCCAGCTTTCGTGAAGTAAGCGATTTCCCATTTTCATCCAGGCAGACCAGCCAGTCTTCAGGTTTGAGTGCTGACTGAATCAATTCTTTTTCCTCCTGTTTTAATTTTTGGGGTGGATAGGAAGCCGAAGATTTCTTCAGGCTGAATAAACGCCATTCAACAGGATAGTAATTTCCGATTCTTTGTGTAAAGTCCTGTACACCCTGAGAAACATACAATTCATGTTGTTTACCAACTGCCCAGCATTCTATTTTCATAGGGTAAAAATAAACAGATATGAACGGGTATTCTTTATAATGCATTAAATTTTATCTATTTTGTACCTGCCCAAAATGCTTTAATGAAAAACATTACGAGCGCAGGACAGGTATTAATAATAATTACAGTGTTTGTGGCTTCCAGATTTATTGTAATGCTCATGGGCATTCACCTGGATATTCTGGCACTTTCCGCTTACTGGCAATACCTGGATATTGAGACACTCAGGAATCATTTACTGAGAGGGGTCTGGTATGATCATGCACAACCACCTTTATTCAATCTTTTTCTTGGTTATGTCCTGAAAATCGGTGGAACACATTATATTTTGTTATTTGATATCATTCTAAAATTGATTTCACTTTGCAATGCACTGTTATTATTTTCGATTGTAAAAAGATTAAGCACTGTCTATTTCCTGCCAATGCTGGCAGCCCTTTTTTATATCCTGAGTCCGGCCACAATTATTTTTGAAGCTGAATTATTTTACACGAGTTTAGTTTCATTATTTCTCCTTGTATCTGTATTTTATCTGATCAGATTTACGGAATCTGATAGTTGGCTGAATGCTTTCGGAATTTTTTTTCCTCTCACCCTTCTTTGTTTGACACGCAGTGTATACCATATAGTATGGTTGTTCATTATTGCCGTCACTCTGATTTTTTATTATAGAAGAAAAGCTTCGTTGAATAAAATGGTTATCGCATCACTAATAAGTATTCTGATTGTTGGGGGCTGGTATGTGAAAAATAAATTACTCTTTGGCAAACTCACAGCTTCCAGCTGGGTCGGAATGAATATGGCAAGAAATGTTTTCCACGATAATGAAGTAAAGGATTCCAGTCATATTGAAGCCTATGAGCCATTTTCAAGGATCAGCGTCTACCGGAAATTTCTGGATCCCGAATTTGAGAATAAATTCAAAGGTCTGAATGACAGAGATCTTTTGAGGGATGTGAAAAATGATAGTTTTATAAATGAAACAGAGGTAAGTTATATACCAGTTTCAGAACTATATCAGAAAGCGAGCTTGAATTTTATCCGCAAACATCCCGGCGCCTATGCGAAAAATATACTTCAGTCCTCTATATTATTTTTTACTCCGGGAACTCTATATTCCCTGGCGGTAGAAAAAGCAGGCAGAATAAAATATTACGATCTGTTGTATTCCTTTAATCTTACAATTTTTGCAAAGGATAAAAAGGAAAGAAGGATTTTGTTGACTTTTTCAGCGTTGCCTAAACTGATCCTTTATGTCATTGTATTTTTTATTTTAACACGAATTACTTTGCAAACCCGTTCTATTACTCCCTGGAATCTCTTTATTTTAATAACCATTGGATTTGTATTCGTGGTAAGTTCATTTTTTGAACACTATGAAAATATGCGCTTTCGTTTTGAAACCGAACCTCTTTTTCTGATCCTTGTTGCACAGGTTTTCAGCAGGTTATTTTCGCGGTTTCAAATCAGGCGACGCGCACCCATCGGGGATCTGATAGCTTAAAAATTATCTGCCTCTCTATATGCTTTGATAAGATCCAATTCCCCTTCCTTTCCTTTACCGGCCATTCCATGTTCCATTCCAAGCATTCCTTTGTATCCCTTATTATATAAATGTTTGAAAATATTTTTGTAATTGACTTCACCGGTCCCGGGTTCATTTCTGCCAGGATTATCTCCGATCTGATAATAAGCAATCTCCTCGTAGGCCCGGTCAATACCGGGAATAAGGTCTCCATCATTTCTCTGCATATGATAGATATCGAATAATATTTTACAACTCGGACTATTCACTGATTTACAAATGGCATATGCCTGTGCGGAATGACGAAGAAACAAATCCGGAGTATCACTCAGTGGTTCCAGTACCATGACGATCTGATGTGGTTCCAGAATTTCTGCAGCAGGTTTCAAAGCTTCAAGTACATGAACTGTTTGATAATCCATCGGAATGGACCGGTCGTAATTCCCCGGAACAACTGTAATCAGTTTCCCTGTGCATCTTTTAGAAGTATCAATGGCATCCTTAGTAAATTTTAGAAACTTTTCGCGCCACTCCTTATTCCCGGAGCATAGTGATGTACTTACCGGCCAGTGATCAAATCCATGAACAAATACTCCCATGGACATATTCAGTTTGGTGAGCAGGTTCCCTATTTTTTCCTGCTCTTCGGGAGTCCGGTCCATCATTCCGTTATCTTCAATAGCTCTGAAACCCTGATCATATCCAAAGCGGATCTGATCACCGAAATCCTTTCCTGCCAGATTCTTAAACATACCATCATGAAATGCATAGTTCAGTTTAAAGGTATTGCCGGTTTCCCTGCGGGTATTTGATTTTCCAGCCAGTAAACCAACCGGCGCCAGCAGGGCCGCTCCTGCTGAGATCCCATTCAGGATAAAATTTTTTCTTTTCATATAAAACATCGTTATAATCTTCGTTACGCGTTAAG
>DATHNR010000518.1:0-9570 GCA_035485835.1 Puia sp. | reverse complement strand
TACGCCTTACGCTTTACGCCTTACGCATTACGCCTTACGCTTAATAAATAGTATATCGGGCTGAAAAACCAAAATCAGGAAAATAAAAATTCTCGTAATTATAGTATTGAGGAGAAGCGATCCGGAAAGTTGGTCTGATGTCAATGGAAACATCGAGAGGGATTTTTCCGAACTTATAATCACCTCCACCTGTCGGGAATAAACCCAAACCAATTCCGCTGTATTGACTGTTGCTTGAAAATGTGTTGTTAAGAGTGAAACCGCCACCCACAAACCATTGCAGGCCCGGCACTGCAGTTATGGGAACATGATATTGATATGATGCTGAAACAGAAATCATCGTTACATCACTATAATCCACGCCACAACATCCGGTCGGGTAATCTGTTGAAGGTTTTATTCCCAGGTTGAATTCCAATGCTCCCGGGCCGTCTGATATGAAAGTTTTTAACGATAATGAAAGCAGATCAGAATAACCTGTACCCAGCCTCATTCCTATGGCCGTATGGTATGTCGTTTGAGAGGATACAGGATTAAAATAAATAATAGCCAGGCTTAAGATGCTAAGCGGTCTTTTCATTTCCTATGTTTTTGAAATTTGTCCCCGGACCCTGATCTGTTCATCATGAACAGGATCCTGATTCTTGAAATGGTATCATTCAGGTAGAATTCTCTTTATCTGGGACTTGATTTATTGGCTAAAGTTAAGATAATATGACTTTTTGCAGTCTTATTCTCAAAAAAGCCTGATGGGTTTGATTTTATACGAAAAATAAATGAGTGTGGAATTTGATTCACAAACTGGACCAGTGGGATGGCTAAATTAACGGACCGGACTATGAAGCGGTGTAGATCACTTTATAAACTTCTGAAATGTCGATATCCTGCAGATAGGGAAAGAGCTCCCCCACTTCGTTGAAACTTCGTATGCATATATAAAAACAACGTGTTTTATGATAATATATTTCTACGTAAAAATCACTTAACTGATAAAGGCTGATCCGAAAACTACCATCGTTCCGTTCAGCCAGATATACACCATCTGTGGCAAGCACCTGAGTCTTAGCCATACCGTCCATAAAATTGAATTCCTTTATATCCATAAAGCATTTTTTTGCGTTCTAGTCCCAGGTTTTGTTAAAATGATTCAAATCACATACCGATATTCCAAAAATGGGATGGCGCAGGATATAAAAACTTTAAAACCAGCGAAAATGGATGAGCCAGTCCTCACCCTTTCCCATGCGGAGTTTCTAAAAGCCGATAAGGATTATGAAAAGGCGGCCCAGGCGGTTAATCTTACCTATGTAAGAGATAATATGCCCGGAATTCTGCGTTTTCGTAAGGGGAAAGGTTTTACATATATTCTTGAAGGCAAAACCATAAAGGACCGCTCAATAATCAAGCGGATAAAGAAGCTGGCAATTCCTCCGGCCTGGACTGACGTATGGATCTGTCCGCTTGAAAATGGTCATATTCAGGCTACCGGCCTGGATGTGAGGAAAAGAAAGCAGTACCGCTATCACACCCTTTGGGCCCATGTCAGGAGTGAAACTAAATTTCACCGGTTGTATGAATTCGGCAAACTACTGCCGCGTCTTCGTGCCCAATTAGAGAATGATCTGCAAATCAAGGAATTAAATCAGGAAAAAGTTCTGGCAACCGTCATAAGTCTCATGGAAAGAACCTATATCCGCATTGGTAACAGCAATTATGAGAAGCTTTACGGATCATACGGACTGACTACTTTGAAAGGCAAACATGTTTCGATCAATGGCGACCGTATGCGGTTTGCTTTCAGAGGGAAAAAAGGCATACAGCATGATATCACACTTAAAAATAAAAAGCTGGCAAGAACAGTTGAGCAATGCCGTGATATCCCGGGCAAGGAATTATTTCAATACTATGACGAAAGTGGTAATCGTCGGATCATAGAATCCGGAATGGTGAATGAATATATTAAGAAATCAACGGGTAAGGATTTCAGCGCAAAAGACTTCAGGACCTGGGCAGGGTCTGTTCATGCTTTGGAGACTCTTTTTTCCTTTGAAGAAGTGCCGACAGAAGCTGAAAGAAAAAAAAATATTGTTGCCGTATTGGATTCAGTTAGTAAAAAACTTGGGAATTCAAGAGCAATCTGCAAGAAATATTATGTGCATCCCGGTCTTCTGAGGCTATATGAAGAAAATAATTTCGCGCGTTATTCACGTTCACTGGATCAAACAGAAGATTCAGAAGAAAGTTCCGGCCTGACTGCATCAGAGAAGGTGTTGCTGAAAATACTGAAAGAAAGCTGAGGAAAGTATGGGAGTATGGGAGTATGGGAGTATGGGAGTGAAACACTCATTAACAAAAATCTTAAGTATAAATCTTCTTTTTTATATATTGACGTGAATTGGTCAGATTTCAATTCTGACCGAGATTTGCTTTAGTTAATCAGTCTTATCTAATCAATTTAAGTGTCAAAGTTTCTCACTCCCATACTCCCATACTCCCATACTTTCCTCAGACTTTCTCGAACTTAAGAATAAAATTCGATCCCTGGTCCACACTGCTTTGTACATCGATCGTTGCTTTGTGGGATTGAATGATATTGAGAGTTGTTGCCAGACCAAGTCCCAGCCCGTTTCTCTTGATGGTAAAATAAGGTTCAAATAAATGTGGCAGGAGTTCTTTGCTGATACCGGTTCCGTTGTCTTTAATAGAAACCAGATGATGGCCGTTCTGGCTGGTCACAGAAATATCCAGCACTCCTTTATTTTCATTCATGGCCTCAATAGCATTGATGATAATATTGGTAAATGCAATCTGTAATTTCATAGGGTCAGCCATGATATATGCCGGTTCATCCGGATAAATTACTTTCCAGTTCACTTTTTTAAGCGTAATCCTGTCAATAATAGTAGAGATGGATTCATCCAGAATATTCTGAAGAGCTCTTTTCTCACGGATATTTTCAGGAGCCAGAGTAGAAGATAATAAAAGCTCGGTGATCAGGTCGTTAATTCTTTTACTGTTCCGGCTGATAATTTCCATATAAACCGTTCCCGTTTCCGTCGGACTTTCCTGTGCCAGCTGTTCAACAGATAAATTAATATTATTCAATGGATTTCTGACTTCATGTGCAAGAGCACGCACCAGGCGGTTTGCCGCACCCATTTTTTCAATCTGCAGGGTTGCTTTTTCAGCTTTTTTGAGATTCGTAATATCGTGAATGATTCCCTGTACATAGAGATTATCTTCTGCATCCATTTCCATGGAAAGGGATAAAATGGATTGCAATATTTCCTGGTTCCTGTTGATCAGCTGTACTTCAACATCCTCCACAATCCCTTCTGAACGTAACATGTTGTTAATTCCCAACGACTGATCCGGATTGGCAAAAAAATGATTCAGGTTCAGATTCATTAATTCATCCCTGGAATAGCCCAGCATCTCGGAGGTTATATAATTTACATCCTTAAATACAAGGAATTCATCCGTCAGGAAAACAGCATCTTTTGATCTTTCAAAAATGCTTCTGAATTTCCTTTCATTCGATCGCAGTATTTTCGTTGCGGATGCTCTTTCAAGAGAATAACGAATACATCTTTCCAGTTTTTCAGTATTCAGTTCAAGTTTTACCAGGTAGTCATATGCGCCTGCCTGCATGGCTTCCATATCTATTTTCTGGTTGCCCATACCCGTTAGTAAAATCAGGGGCTGTTCACAATTCTGTTCAAACGCTTCCTTCATCAGTTCCAGTCCTGTTTTCCCGCCCAGATAGTAATCTATAAAATAAATATCGTACCTGGCTTCTATGATCGCATCCAGGGCCTCTTTATAACGATAGCACCAGTCAATGACAAATTTCCTGCCTCTTATTTTTTGTATAAACTGGCTGGTAAGAAAATAATCTTCCTCATCATCATCAACTATCAGAACTTTTATGGGTATGTTTTCGGCAGACATGGAGTTGTTCAATATAGCAGCAGTGGTATAAGTCGGGTTATAAAAATTCTAATGATTTTTCATTTCTTCATAAAGCGTCATTTTGTTATATAGAGTTTTCCTGTCTATTTTAAGTAACTGGGCCGCTTTACTTTTATTATAATTTGATTCTTTTAATGCCTGAAGAATCATTTCATATTCTGCATCAATACTTGCTTCTTTCAGGGAGCTTTCACTTAAATTCATTTTCCCGTTCCAATTCGTTTTAGTTTCGGGGGCAGTTGAAGAACCCGGACTAAATGAGCCTGCAGGAGGTTGTTCCGTAAATTGAAGTTTACTGTAGTTTGAAATTTCAAATGGAAGGGTTCTTGCTTCAATATATTCACCTTCTGTGAGCAGGGTTGCACGTTTAATCACATTTTTCAACTCGCGCAGGTTACCATACCATACATATTTTCTGAATATTTCTTCAACATCTGCATCAAAGCCTTTTACTTCCTTACCTAATTCCTCGTTGGTAGTGCGCAGAAAATGTCCTGCAAATAACATAATGTCATCCCTGCGTTCACGTAATGGTGGAATTTCAATAGAGAATTCATTAAAGCGATGATAAAGGTCTTCACGGAATTTTCCGGTACGGGTTGCATTCCATAATAATTCATTGCTGGCGATAAGAATACGCACATCCAGATCAATATCTTTGGTTCCACCTACCCTTCTCATTTTTCTTTCCTGCACAACCCTTAAAAGAGAGACCTGCACATCATAAGGCAGGTTAGTTACTTCATCCAGGAAAATGGTTCCTCCATTGGCCAGTTCAAAACATCCAATCTTCTGATTCAACGCACCTGTGAATGCACCTTTTTCGTGACCAAATAATTCGCTTGCTGCCAGTTCTTTTGACAATGCTCCACAGTCAATGGCTATAAATGTTTTACTGCTTCTTTTACTGCGTTTATGAATTTCAAAGGCAATGGATTCTTTTCCACTTCCGGTTTCACCGTAAATGATAACACTATAACTGGTAGGGGCCACGAGTGCTACCTGCTTTAAAATTTTCCGGAAAGCTTCAGAATCACCATAGATGTATTTTCCTGAAAAAGTGATCCCGGAGTTTTCGGGAGCCGTTTTTTCCTCAACTTCCGGTTTGGAATTTACAACCTGGGTATTACCATTTTCACTAAAGTCAATGGCTTGTTGAATGGTATGAATAATTTCATCCGGGAGCAGGGGTTTTGTGATATAATCATAGGCGCCCATTTTCATAACCTTTACTGCAGTTCGCATGTCGCTATAACCCGTTATGATAATTACGGGTAAATCGGCGTATTTATTTTTGATACTCGTAAGCATTTCCATAGCATCCATATCACCCAGCCGGTAATCGCACATAACCAGCTTTGGTTGATTTCCATCTAACCAGGCCAGGGCTTTTTTGCCTGTATACATTTCTATCACTTCATACCCTCTGCGGGTCAGGAAGCGATTCAGCAACAAACAAATATCTCTGTCGTCATCAATTACAAGGATCTTTTTCATAAACTTCAAATTATTGATTCAATAAGCATTTAGAATAAGTTATTAAAAGAACAGGGCCCTCATCTGCGCTACTGGTATATTCAGCTGGTCCCTGTATTTGGCAATTGTTCTTCGTGCCACAACATACCCTTTATCAGAAAGGATATCAGCCAGCTGCTGATCGGTATAAGGTTTCTTTTTATCTTCTTTTTGCACGAGTTCTTCTACAATCCTCTGAATCACTTTGTTGCTGGTAACAGTTCCTTCTTTATTCGACAGACCTTCCGTAAATAAATCTTTAAGAAGGATCATTCCGAATGGCGTATCCGCATATTTGTTACATGTAATTCTTGAAACGGTTGAAATATCCAGTCCAACGATTTCTGCGATATTCTTCAATACCATCGGTTTTAATTGCATGGTATCTCCATATCTGAAATATCCTTTTTGGAATTGAACAATTGCCCGGATCACTTTAAGCATATTGGATTCGCGTTCCCGAATGGCTTTAATGAACCATTGGGCGGATGCCAGTTTGTTACGTAAATATAAACGTGTACCCCGGTCGGAAGATTTGTCATTATCCATTTGCTGAACTGTTTCAGCCCAAACCTGGTTTACATGGAGTGAAGCTGATCGTTGTTTTGCAAGCGAAGCAATTACTTCGTCTCCTTCAATGGTTACTATAAAATCGGGGAAGACCGTATTGTTAATCTGGGCGGAATTGGCGGAACTGCTGATGGGCCTTGATTTAAGGGAAGCCAGGAGTTGCAGTACTTCTTTGACTTCGCCATTCCTCATTTTCATGTCCCTCCGGATCTTTTCAATATTACAGGCATGTAAATCATCGAAATGATTCCGGACCAGTTCAATAGCTGATAAATGATTGTGTGAATTACAATTCAATTTACTAAGCTGGATGAGAAAGAATTCTCCGGGGTTTCGGGAACCACATCCAGAAGGATCGAGATCCTGAATAATTTTCAAAACGGGTTCAAGTTCTGCAGCCTGAACCCATATGTTTAGTTTAAATGAAATTTCTTCTGCAATAGAATCCAGGTCGTGAGTCAGAAATCCGTATTCATCCAGGGAATCTATTAAAAAATCTGCCAGTATATATGTGGTTTCATCCTGATTTGTAAAGCGGAATTGCTTTTTTAACTCCTGCCTGAAATCAGAAGTTTCTGCTATCTGACGGTCGGGCATTTTATCCGGAGGGAGATAATTTTCATATTCCGTTTTGTAATCAGGTATATCATCGTAACCGTATTCCTCCCAATTCTGAAAATCCTGAACAGTTTCCTTGGAAAATTTGTCGTTCAGTAAATCATCCGGATTACTGCTTTCTTCCAATGCCGGATTTTCATTGATTTCATCTTCAATTCTCTGTTCAAGGGAAAGTGAATCCAGGTGCAAAAGATTTAGCAGGGCTATGTGATGAGGAAGTATCTTGTGCTGGAGTTTTTGCGACTGGAGCAGGTTAAGCATGCAATTGTCTTTTGTTAGCCTATTAAATCAAAAAAAACACCAGAAATTCTCCCCTTAATTTACCATTTTTAAACAGAATAACACTGAATTGAGGGGAAATAATTCCCCAGACTGTGGAAATAGGGGTAGCCCGGGATGGCAAACAGATTGCCGTTCAAGGTATAGGCTGTACTTAAAGTAGTTAACTTAGAGTAATTTATAAATATGAACTCCCAGGATTCCATCAAAACGCTAATAGATAAGTCAAAAGACTATCTGGAAACCAAAATTGAGCTGGCCAGGCTGAAAACTATAGATAAATCCGCGGATGTCCTTTCTGCTGTGGTGGTTATCGTTTCTATGATTTTTATAGGGTCGCTATTTATTATTATGATAAGTATCGGAATTTCCCTTTTTCTGGGCAGGATCCTTGGTGCTTACCACTACGGCTTTTTCATCATGGGTGGGTTTTATGCCATCGTTTTACTGCTGATTTATTTGCAGAGGGAGAAATGGATAAAAACCCCGATATCTAATGAGCTTATCAATAAAATGCTGAAGTAGTTCCAATGAAAAAACAAATTAAGAATTCAGATGAACTCGAAAAGGCAATTGCAGAACTGGAATTAAAAGCCGCAGCTCAAAAAAGAGAAATTGAAACAACATTTAATGTAGTAACCGAAAATCTCAAGCCCCTCAATCTTGTAAGAAATGGTGTTCGTTCTGTTTTTTCACCTGAACACAGAGATGATCTGGTAAATGCATTAATTGGCCTGGGTACAGGTATTCTAAGCCGGAAATTATTGATAGGAAGAGCCAGAGGTATCTTCGGTAAAACTGCCGGCAAAGCTGTGGAATGGGGAATTGCAGGACTCGTTTCAAATAATGCAGAAAAAATTAAAGAAAAGGCCGGAACACTGATCGATAAGATATTCAAAAAAAAACGCAGCTCTAATCATGTGCCCGGCACTGCTGGAAAACAGTCCATTCCTTAGATCTCGTCGGTATTACTGAACATTTTTTCCAGCTTATGCGTAAGATTTGAAATGGGACCTTCCATTTTCCCGGTTCTGTCATCCAGATTATTATTTTGCAGGATGGTTCCCAAATCCAATGAGGGCGGCAAATACAAGAGTGTATCTTTTCTGTTTCTGGCTACGAAATGCCTTATTGCATTTTGACTTGCCCCTTCACCTATTTTCTCTTTTACCACACGCATTGATTCGGACGCGATATGCTCCAGTTCCTGTAAACTATGCTTGTCCGGAATTTTAGAATAATCCGTGATTTTCTTAACCACTAATACAACAGATTTTCCGAATATCCTCTCCAGCTTTTTTCCTTCATCCGTATTCAGAAAACTCAGATCAGGATTTTGTTCAAGGTTATTATAAATTCCTAACAGGACTGCAGGAATACCGGCCTGAGCAAGAGCGCTATTACCAATGACAGTATCCTGGTCTACTACTTCCTGCGTATTGGGGTCAATTTTATTCAAAGTCATAAACCCCAGATTTTTTTGAACTGTTTCAATAATATTCATAAAAAATATTTTAACGTTAAAGAATTATTTTCAAATAAAAATTGCCCATCCTGAGACGGGCAATTTCCCTCCGGAGAATTACCCTCAGGCCCTTCTGATCACACCAAGTAGCAATGCTATAATTGCTATGACCAGCAAAATATGAATCAACCCGCCCGCACTATATACAAAGAAACCCAGGATCCATCCGATAATCAAAATAACAGCGATGAGATACAATAAACTCCTCATAAAATAATTTATAGGTTGAATAATAGTTATAATAGAAGAATGTAATTTCATGCCAGACTGTTTTGAAGGCTGTTTAATGATCTGATTTTAACAATCTCCGAAATAGACGTAATCATGTAGATGAATTTCTACACTAAATATTCAGCAAATTGAAATAGTTTTATAAACTGTTGTTATATTTGAATACTACAAAAAACAATCCTGCAGCATTTCTCGTAAATCATCGGATGGAAAACCTCTCTAGTCCCGTCAAAAGCGTGCTCATCATTGATGATGAAACAGACTTTTGCCTGCTGATGAAAAACTATTTCGTCAGGAAAAATTTTAAAGTATATATATACCATACGCTCGAGGAAGGCATGAAAAACCTGGAGAAGATCAATCCCGATATTATTTTTCTGGATAATAATTTACCAGACGGATTGGGATGGGAAAAAACAGAATTTATCAGGCAAAACTTTCCCAATACCCGGATAAATCTCATCAGCGCTTACCAATACGATCACAGTATCTCTGAGAAATTAACTTCGGTCAGGATCTGGGAAAAACCCATTAGCCTTAATGATCTGAATAAATATTTGAACTAGGCGTAAGGCGTAAGGCGTAAGGCATAAGGCGTAAGGCTGAAGGCATAAAGCTGAAGGCATAAAGCTTAAGGTTCTTCGGCCGCTGAAGCGAAACGCTGGCGGGTAAGGCTTAGCGCATAAGGCAATTGAAAATTTAATGACCAATTTTTTTAATGAATTATATAATTTAAAAAACCACCCGGAATTTAATGCATATCCAAAATAATTGTCTAGCTTATATTCCCTAAATAATATTTACGCCTTACGCCTTACGCCTTACGCCTTACGCCTTACGCCTTACGCCTTACGCCTTAC
>DATHNR010000517.1:0-4722 GCA_035485835.1 Puia sp. | reverse complement strand
GGTATGAAATGTATGCCAGCCTGCTGAAATATCATTTCTTCCGATTCGATAGCAGCATTCAGCTTAAATTGTTTTTTCCAGTTATCCAGAAATGCCTCACTGCAACTGGTTTCGAACAGTCCTGAATGAAATGAATCATTTGGAACGATTTGAAATTTCAGTTTAATATTTTCCTGGCCCGCAATGAGCAATTCATCAGGTTTTTCATCTTCAATCTGAAATTTATTCGAGGTAAAAAATGGAATTAAACGGCTGGTGGGTAAACTTGTAATCCAGACTGCCTGATCGATGATTTCGAGATGACGCCGGTAAGCTCCTGTTAAAGAAATCAACTCGCCGGGGAAAGATTCAAGAAGATTTTTATGTATCGAAAGAACATAACCCTCCACTTCAGCGAAGAGAAAACTTCCCTGGCTCCGCAGATAAAACGAAATTGTCTCCCGAATATTATGTTGTGTCTTTTCACCAAAACCTTTATAAAGCATCAGTCGGTTTTCATCGCAGGCATACATCAATTCACCGATAGATTCGATTTCCATCTCTTTCCAGACTGTTGAAATCTTTTTTGGACCCAAACCCTTAATTCGGAGCATTTCGATGATCCCGGGAGGTGTTTTGGTGATTATCTCATGTAGTTGGGGTAACTCACCTGTGTCGAGTATTTCGATGATTTGTTTGCCAATACTCGGTCCGATGCCTTTAATAGACATTATTTTTTCACGCGGAATGGCGCTGAGGTCTTCTGTTAATTTATCGATACTGAACGATGCAGCTGCGTATGATTTTATTTTAAAAGGGTTCTCTCCATGGATGTCCATCAGCCTGGAGAGCAGGGAAAAACTTTCTGCAATCACTTCATTAGAAACCGCCATGGGCTTGTGTTTGGGAAGATGATAAAACAAAAGTACGAAATTAAAAAGTCCCCCGGAATATCCGGGGGACTTTACTATTTTCAGCTAATGAATGAAGAAAATTATTTCTTCTTAGCAGATTTCTTAGCAGCCTTTTTCTTAGGAGCTGCTTTCTTTTTTGGAGCTGCTTTTTTCTTAGCGGCTTTTTTTGCTGTTGCCATTGTTTGTAGAATTTAAATGGTTAGTAAAATACTTTACATAGTAAAAATAGAAATTCTTTAGAATTATCCAAAAGTTTTTTTGAATATTTCTAAAGAATCACTAATTAGATCGATATAATGTTACTAACTAAGCTTTCGCGGTAACTTCTGAAGGAGCATCTACAACATGTACAAAAAGTCTGTCAGCCTTTCCTTTTTTAAATTCTACAATGCCATTTGTCAGAGCAAATAAAGTGAAGTCTCTGCCCACGCCAACATTTTTTCCAGGATGATAAACTGTACCACGCTGACGAATGATGACGTTGCCGGCAATCGCTGCCTGTCCGCCAAAAATTTTAACACCGAGTCTTTTACTCTGCGAATCGCGGCCATTCTTTACGCTGCCTTCGCCTTTTTTATGTGCCATACACTAGATTTGATAAATTGGAATAAAATTCATTAAGCGATATCTGTCACTTTTATTTTTGTGTAGTGAGTACGGTGACCATGTTTTTTGCGAAATCCTTTTCTTCTGTTCATTTTAAAGGATATCACTTTATCTCCCTGAACATGGCCAATGATTTCAGCTTTAACAACACTCTTAACATCTTTTCCTGTGGCGAATTTACCTTCCGCGCTGGAAAGCAAGACATCGGAAAATTCAACATGGTCTCCGGCATTTCCTTCAACCCTGGGAACATAGAGTGTCTGGTCTTTACTGACCCTGAACTGGCTGCCTGCTATTTGTACAACTGCGAACATAACGATGCAATATTAGGGCTGCAAAGGTAAGGGGAAACGGGTTAATTTCGAAGGAATCCGTTAAAAATCTTCTACCTCCTGGTACCCTGAATGGTGATATTACCTTTTATTGTAGGTTTGTCACTAAATCGAAGGCCTAAAACATGAAGTTCAAGTCGTTTTTAGCCAAGCCTTTCGCTTCTTATATATATAGGAGTACCCGCAAAGAGCTCAGCTCTGCCCTGGATGATCAGGAAAATATCCTCAAAAGCCTCTTAAAAACAGGCTCAAAAACGGTTTTCGGACGAGAGCACCACCTGGAGACCGTGAAAACCTATGAGGAATTCAAATCGGCCGTACCTGTTCGGGATTATGAGCAGTTCAAAACATATATAGATCAGATAAAACAGGGAAAGCATAATGTATTATGGCCCGGCCAGCCGATTTATTTTGCCAAGACTTCAGGCACAACCAGCGGTATTAAATATATCCCTATTTCTAAAGATTCTATTTCCAATCATATTAATTCTGCCCGAAATGCGCTGCTTTGTTATATGGCAGAAACAGGGAATTCATCGTTTGCTAATGGGAAGATGATTTTTCTTTCCGGTTCACCCGAATTGGAAAGAATCGCCAACATTCCTACAGGAAGACTGAGCGGCATTGTGAACCATCACATACCACATTACCTCCGCACAAACCAGCTGCCCAGCTATGAAACCAATTGTATTGAAGAATGGGAAACCAAACTCGATAAAATTGTGGAAGAAACCATCAATCAGGATATGAACCTGATTAGCGGAATACCTCCCTGGATGCAAATGTATTTTGACCGGCTTAATACCGTTTCCGGAAAACCCATCAAGGATCTTTTTCCAAATTTTTCTGTGCTGGTACACGGAGGAGTAAATTTTGAACCTTATAAGGATCGTCTGTTTGACAGTATCGGTAAACCCATAGATACCATTGAAACTTATCCTGCTTCCGAAGGTTTTTTTGCCTTCCAGGACAGCAGAAAGGAGGAAGGTCTTATGCTGAATACGAACAGCGGAATATTCTTTGAATTCATACCTGCGGATGAAATATTTAATGATAATCCTACGCGTATTTCTTTAAAGGATGTTAAGAGTGGTATCAACTACGCCCTCATTATTAATAACAACGCTGGTTTATGGGGTTATAATATTGGTGATACCGTTCGGTTTGTCAGCACAGATCCATACAGGATTGTAGTAACCGGAAGGATTAAACATTTTATTTCTGCATTCGGGGAACACGTGATTGGGGAAGAAGTTGAATACAGTCTGATGAAAGCCGCCAAAGAAGAAGGCATACAGATCAATGAGTTTACGGTCGCGCCGTTTATTAAGGGACAGGGAGATGGCAAGTCGTTCCACGAATGGTTTGTGGAATTTGAAAACAGACCTGCAGATATGCATGCATTTGCGCGTAAGGTTGACAGTAACCTGCGTGCTAAAAATATATATTACGATGATTTGATTGCCGGAAATATTCTTCAACCACTTCAAATACATCCCGTGAAGAAAAACGGGTTTATAGATTATATGAAATCCATCGGCAAACTCGGAGGCCAGAATAAAGTGCCGAGACTGAGCAATGACCGCAGTTTTGCTGAACCACTGGAAAAATACATGGATTGATCTTACTAATCGTCCAGCAGGAATTCACTAGATTTACCTTTCAACGCGAAAGTTCTGATGAATAATATGCAGAAAAAAAGGATCGCCATATTTGGTTCAACCGGATCGGTGGGAACCCAGGCCCTTGAGGTAATTGCGGCAAATCCTGAATTATTTTCAGCAGAAATACTTACTGCATATCATAATGATGATCTTTTAATTAAACAGGCGCTCAGGTTTATACCTGATATTGTTGTCATTGCAGATGAAGCCAAATATCAAAATGTAAAACAGGCATTATCTGCCCAGCCCATCAAAGTATTTGCCGGTGAAAAAGCATTGCTTGAAGTGGCAGCGATGGATAATTACGACGTGATGATGGCGGCAATTGTTGGTTTTGCAGGACTCATGCCGACGCTAACAGCCATAGAACACGGTAAAACAATTGCGCTAGCCAATAAGGAAACGCTCGTGGTAGCCGGCGATATCGTGATGCGCAAAGCAGTAGAAAACCGTTCACCTATTATTCCGGTTGATTCGGAACATTCTGCTATTTTTCAATGCCTTCTTGGGGAAACGCGCAACCGCATTGAAAAAATTATTCTTACTGCTTCGGGAGGACCATTTTTGGGTAAGAAACCAAATTTTCTTGTAAACGTAAAAAGAGATCATGCCCTGCAGCATCCGAACTGGATAATGGGAGCAAAAATATCCATTGATTCGGCTACCCTTATGAACAAGGGCCTCGAAATGATTGAAGCCAAATGGTTGTTCAACCTGCTTCCCGAACAGATCCAGGTAGTGATCCATTCTCAAAGCATCATACATAGTATGGTGCAGTTTGAAGATGGTAGTATTAAAGCGCAGATGGGGCTTCCTGATATGAAACTTCCAATCCAGTATGCGCTGGGGTTTCCATTAAGACTTCCGAATAAAATTCCAAGATATACTTTTAACAAACCGGATAAATTGTCATTCGAAGAACCTGATATCAAGACCTTTCGCAATTTGCAACTGGCAAAAGATGCCCTGGCTAAGGGGGGAAATGCAGGTTGCGTACTAAACGCTGCAAATGAAATTGCCGTTTATGCGTTTTTAAAAAACCGTATCGGCTTCCTTGATATGACTGATCTGATAGAAAAAACGATACATAAAATACCTTTTATGGACCAGCCAACACTTGAAGATTATTTTGAAAGCGATGGCGAGGCGCGTAACTTCGCGGCTTCTTTAATAAAATTGTAAAATTCCCGGCAAGCACAACGTGAACGCGGACTGCAGCTGATCTTT
>DATHNR010000516.1:0-2008 GCA_035485835.1 Puia sp. | reverse complement strand
TTGCCTGGCTCAAATTTGTTTTCATAATTACTGAATAAATCGCTGCTCCCATAGGAACCAAATCCTATTTGTTGGTAACCTGATGAAATTTTTATATAAGGTAATAGCGTAGTATCCGGATGATAGGGATTGGCATTGTTTATATAAAAAGCATAAGCGGTTTGCCCGAAAGATATCGGGGAGTTCGGTAATGAAACAGGCTGGTTATTTAAATAAAACTGAAGATTTGAAACTGAAGGCGATGCATTGGTTATAGAAATCCGGGAAGAATCTGAAAGAGGAGTCTGATAGACATTATTTACTTCTTTTTTGCAGCTTATCAAAATGATCACACCACAAATCAAAACTGCAATTAGTATTAAATTACCCTTTCTCATAACAACACAATAAAAAGATCTGGTAAGCAGATGAATATACGAATTCTTTGCCTTATTTTTTCAAACTGCTATTCATATTTTTTTTGAATATCTGAAGTGAGTCATTATTGCGGGCCATTAAAATATAATTTCCCTTACTGGTTGATATTTCCTTTACGTCACGTACTTCTCCCTTGATAAACAAACCGCTCATGGAGGGTTTAACATAAGTGAAGCTGTGGTCAGCGTTACCGAATAGCGTAATACCGTAACTGGCATCATAGCGGCCGTCTTCCGGTTTCAACCCATAAAAATTACCACCCAGGAAGATATCTTTATAGCCATCGCCATTTAAATCAGCCACCAAAATTCCAAATGCGGGAGAAATTTGTGCCATTTGAGGTAAGGGCTCCATTTTAAAATTTCCTTTCCCGTCATTATAGAATACGCAAGTTTTAGTTTGTCGGACAAAAAGTTTTTGCGCATGATCCAATTCACTTTCCGTGAACACCTGGTCAATTGTTTTACCTGCATAATCAATATATTTAAGAAATTTCTTTTTGAGATAGGGGAGCTGGGCTACCAGGTCACCCCTCAGATTAAATGGATAGGACTTTCCATCCGTTTTATAATAAGCTGCAATGCAATCTATTTGTCCATTCTTATCAAAATCATCCACGAACAGTCTTGCAGGGTGACTGCTATCCGCCCTGATCTTTGAATTTGTTCCATTATTCCCGGCAACAAGGTCTGGAAATCCATCGCCATTGATATCTGCGATAGTCAGGCAATTCCACCAGCCTGAAGAACCAGGAATTTCATCTGTTTTTTCAAATACACCATTTTTATACTTCAAAATAGTCACAGACATCCAGTCTCCTACAACGATCAGTTCTTTTTTACCATCCCCATCCACATCATACCATTGTGCATCGGTTACCATTCCAAGTGTAGACAAGATCGGAGCGATTTTACTGGTAACATCTTCAAATTTTCCATGTCCAAGGTTGTGCAATAATTTACTTGCGGGCATAATACCATATGAACCCGGAATACTTCTGGCTCCAATAAATATATCCTGAAGACCATCCCCATCATAATCTCCCGTTCGAACGCAGGATGCATTTAAATAGACCGTGGGCCAGCCTGCAGACGCCCGGGTAAAGTTTCCCTTTCCATCGTTGATATAAAGTCGCGGCATGGAAGAAAGAGATCCCAAAGGAGCCTGGTTACCTCCTGATGCGACGACAAGATCAAGATCACCGTCACCATCCGCATCAAAAAATTCAGCACCGACACTTTCGTAATCTTTATCCTGCATGAATGCAGGCTGGGGTTTTTCAACGAAACTCCCATTGGCTTGCTGGATAAATAATTTGGCGGTATCTCCAAAGGCTCCTCCCATGAAAAAATCGGGGAGTCCGTCTCCGTTTACATCACCAACAGCGAGCTTTGGTCCTTCGGTAGATAGCATTTTCGGAATCAGCTTCTCCATGTCAAAATCTATAAAGGGATTTTCTTTATGATCAATGTTGCCGGAAATAACTGAAGAAGTGATATTTTGAAATAATGCAGGAGCAGTAGTTGCCGGCTTAAAAATACCTGTTGCGTTTTTTTGAAGAAGTATTAGTGTTGTATCGGCAATTATATTT
>DATHNR010000515.1:0-3188 GCA_035485835.1 Puia sp. | reverse complement strand
CCTCCGAGTTCAGCCCAGTGTCCGCCGAGAATCAGGTTCTTTACCGGTGTCCGGTAATGAGAAATTTTATTTTTCATATTCTTCCTGCCAGGCCGGGCACCCATCATGGTTCCGTTCTTATTCCCGGTATAACGCCAATGCGTAACCGGAGTCGCCACTTCATAAAAAAGTATATGCGCGCGCAGACCTGGTGCGAGTTTTTCTTCTACCCTTCCAATGAGGATTTCAGCCACTTCCTTTTTCAAATGCTGATATGCTTCTCCCCTGATCCGTTTTCCATAGATGTCCAACTGTGTTTCCCATTCATTTTTATATTCCATGCTGGCAGGCATATAAAGTGTAAGAGTCCCCTGATTTTCCGGAGCCAGAGATTTATCACGCATGGAGGGAGCAATAATACTTATCTCAGAACGGCTTGGATCCCCTCCGCTCTGATCATTGAAAGGCTGATTTTCATCCACCAGGTGAATCAGTTCTTCATTAAAACCAAGAGATTCGGCAGTACAATCCAAGGCGAGGGAAACTGTGATGGAAGAACTATACAGATCTGCTTTTTTCAGTTTCTTTTTCAGGGAAGCTGGAACCGCAGCTGCAGGCAACATTTTTTCATACAGAGTTTCTATATCGCAGGCAGCGATAATATATTTACTGTTCAGGTGGTGATGTTTACCCCTTTGTTCAAAAGACAAGCCAGTACAACGACCTTTTTCCACAAAAATTTCATTCACTTTACAATGCAGTCCTACGGGATTCTGATAAAAATTGACAACATATTCAAGCCATTGTGGAATTACCTGACTGCCACCTTTCGGAGGACTCTGGAAATCATGAAAATAAGACCACCCGATTGGAATCAGGCATCCAAGTATTTCCTGTTCCCCTGAAAATATCTTTTGCAGCCTTGGGTTTTTAATGAACCGGTTCAGGCCTTTCTTTAATCCTTGTTCTCCCGTGTAAGAGAGATAGGGAATAAAAGGAATAGCAAACTCCAATAAACGGATTTTATTTTTCAGTCTTTGAAAAAGAGACATGGTTTCTTCTGAGCGGAAGATTCTGTTATAATTTTTGAAAGACTGCCCAATCTGCCTTGCTTTCATAAACATTCTTTCAATACCCTTTTTTTCTTCCGGAAAATCCCTGATCAGCTGGTCACGCATCTCATCCGGCTTATTCGTAAGCAGATAATCAAAATTCTCCCCTTTATATCGGCGGATGCGATTTTGTTCGATGGCTTTGGGATGGTCGCTGCCTATGGCTTTGAACAACTTATCCAATATTCCGCCCGGACCATATTGATTGAGCCAATGGATTGCTGTATCGAATATAAAATGTTTTCTCCTGAAGCCTGCCAGATAGCCGCCCACATGGGGTTCTTTTTCCAAAACACAGACAGAAAGGCCGGCCTTGCTCAGTAAAGCAGCTGCAGTCAGCCCCCCGATTCCGGCGCCGATTACGATAACATCATAATAATCATTGAATTCACGTTGCAGCATTTTAGTAATTTAAGGAATTCTCCCCTAATGAGATAAAAAAATCATTCAAAAGGAAAATGGTAATTTTAACTTATGCAGACTGAGAACAATAAAATGTTAACGGAAGAAACAATTATTGGAATAATAAATAATTTTCTTCACGAGGAATTTGAAGTGGAGCTGTCAAAAATTACACCCTCAGCAGATCTGAAGTCAACACTTGAACTGGATAGCCTGGATTATATTGACCTCGTTGTAGTAATGGAGAAAAACCTGCATATCAAGGTTGACCCCGCGGACCTTGTTGATATAATAAGTATGCAGGATCTTTATACTTATGTAATTGGCAAGATGGGTATTAAATCATAACCAAGTGTGAGAGTGTGAGAGTACCGATCATTTCAACAGAAAATTAAGCTCCTCTTAATGCCTGAAAAAGTAAAGCAAGTCCGGCCAAAGCCCGGAAAATTACTTTTGAATTCTTCAGATGAAACCCAGTCGAGGAAAATCAATGGGCATGAATTACAGTTTTCTCATCTGGACAAGATCTACTGGCCCAAAGAAAAATTGACGAAGAGGGATTTGCTGAATTATTATTCCCAGGTGGCACCTTTTATCCTGCCATATCTGAAAAACCGGCCGCAATCACTTAACCGATTTCCAAATGGAATTGCAGGAGGAGGATTCTATCAGAAAGATGTAAAAGGTAAAGTGCCTGACTGGGTTGAAAAATTTGCGTATCGTAGTGAAGGCGATGAAAGAGACAAAGAATTTCTCGTCTGCACCAATGAAGCGAGTCTTCTTTATATGGTTTCCCTCGGATGTATCGAACTGAATCCCTGGTCCAGTACCATTAAAAACCCGGATCGTCCTGATTGGTGTATCATAGATTTTGATCCGGATACAAATCCATTTAACCAGGTAATTGAAGCAGCACAAATAACCTACCAGATTCTAAAGACACTGGGTGTTGATTCTTATTGTAAAACTTCAGGTTCAACAGGATTACATATTTATATCCCACTCGGGGCAAAATATACTTTTGATGAGTCAAAAGAATTCGCAAGAGCGGTCGTGACGAAAGTGAATACAGAAATCCCTGGTTTTACAAGTATTGAAAGACCTCTGGAGAAACGAAAAGGAAAAATATATCTCGACTTTCTGCAAAATCGTCCGCAGGCTACACTTGCTGCAGCATATTCCCTGCGACCAAAGCCCGGAGCTACCGTTTCCACACCCCTGCATTGGGAGGAAGTCAAAAAAGGATTGAAGATGAAAGATTTTACTATTTACAATATTCTGAATCGGATAATTCGTGAAGGGGATCTTTTCAAACCGGTATTCGGGAATGGGATTAATTTGAAGGAAGCATTTAAGGGACTTGAGTAAGTGTGAGAGTGTGAGAGTGTGATAGTGTGATAGTGTGATCAACTCCGTTCTGTACAAAATTTAATTGCAAATTTTTGCATGAAAAAGAACTTAGTTGTTTTAACCGGTGCAGGCATAAGTGCTGAAAGCGGATTAAAAACTTTCAGGGACAGCGACGGACTTTGGGAAGGTTATGACGTAAATGAAGTAGCAACTCCAGGAGGCTGGAGGAAAAATCCTGACCTGGTTTTGCAATTTTATAATATGCGCCGCCGGAATGTTCGTGATGCCATTCCTAATGCAGCACATATGGAACTTGCAGGTCTGGAGGAATATTTTAATGTTCAG
>DATHNR010000514.1:0-2217 GCA_035485835.1 Puia sp. | reverse complement strand
AACCTGGCTCTTTCAGTAAGCTATAAGGGAATGGGGCAATATCATCTTGCAGAACAGGCTGCGCTGAAAGCCGATACACTTGAAAAACAAACAGAAGTTTTCAGGGGACCGTACAGAAGAGCTGCCGTCACACTTCAATTGGGTTATGTTTATTTTTTCGGAGCACGGTATACCCTGGCAAGGTCATATTTTTATCGTTTCTTATCAGACCCTTACAAGTCCGGAGCTTCTTTAATAAGCAGCATTTCAGTATATCGTGATTTGATCTTTATTGATTCTGTTCTTCATGACCAGGAATCCGGACTGAATCATTTTAAATCATACACCCAATTGCTTGACTCTAATTTCAGGGTTTCAAGTCTTAGACAGGCAGAGGAACTCCAGGTGAAGTATTTAACGCAGGAAAAAGAAAACCAGATAGCTATCTTAAATCAAAAAGAGAACCTTGAACAGGCCAATGTAAAACAGGCAAACCTGGTAAGAAATATGACCATATTCGGCATCATTGGTGTATTGATCATTGCCGGGTTATTATACCGGCAAAATATTCTGAAGCAAAAGAACAACAATCTGATCACTCATAAAAATGAACAATTAGAACATTTACTCAATGAAAAGGAATGGCTTTTAAAAGAGATTCATCACCGCGTTAAAAATAATCTCCAGATTGTAATGAGCCTTTTGAATTCCCAGTCGGCCTATCTGGAAAATGATGCGGCCCTTACTGCCATCCAGGATAGCCAGCACCGAATACATGCTATGTCTCTTATTCATCAAAAATTATATAATACGGAAAATGTTTCTTCCATTAATATGTCATCCTACATACATGAACTGGTATCTTATTTAAGGGAAAGTTTTGATACCGGGCAGCGAATACGCTTCGATATGGATATAGAACCCCTTGAAATGGATGTGAGCCAGGCGGTTCCTGTCGGCCTGATATTGAATGAGGCCATAACCAATTCATTAAAATATGCTTTTCCGGATGGCAGGGATGGTGAAATAAATATTTCTCTTTCCAGAACTTCCGCCAATCATTTCTTACTTCAAATTTCGGATAATGGAATTGGGATGCCTGAAAATTTTATCAATAAAAAGCCCGGTTCTCTGGGTTTGAGTTTAATGACCGGATTAAGCGAAGACCTGGACGGAAATTTTGTAATAGAAAATAAAAATGGGACTACAATAAAAATATCATTTATACATGATTTGAATGTTAAACGACCGGATACATTCGCATCATCATTTGTTACCAGTAATTAAATAATTTGAACAAAAAAGTACTCATAGTTGAAGATCAGTTTGTAGAAGCCAATGACATTCAGCTCATGCTTAAGAAGGCGGGCTATACGGTTTGTGGCATTGCAAGGTCTGTTCCCATTGCGCAGGAAATGATTAAAAAGGAACAGCCCGGTCTCGTGCTGCTGGATATTTTCCTTAAAGGAAAACTTACCGGAATTGATCTGGCCAGGCAATTAAGAGAGGATAATATTGCATTCATTTATTTGTCCGCCAACTCAAACGAAGAAATATTATCCCTGGCCAAGGCTACTGAACCTTATGGCTTTATTGTAAAACCATTCCGCGAAAAAGACCTGCTGATCACACTGGAAATTGCACAGTACCTCCATGAACACAGCCGGGAATCAAAATACAGGAGGGAAGCTGAATTGCTGCAGCAACTGAAAAAGATCATGAGTGACAAAACAGATCCAACTCAAAAACTACTGCAAACAGGAAAAATAATTCAGCAGGACATCCCATTTGATTTAATGACCGCAGGTTTTGATAATCCGGGGCGAAGCCCATTCGGCGGAACCAGTTTCCTAAGGCTGGGGTTCAATGAATACCAGATAATCGGTTTAAAAGAACTATTGATCATTGCCGGCATTTCCATGGATGAATTCATTAAGATCCACGCAGCCTCGGGTAAGGAGCCGATGGCGGCCTTTTATAATAAAGAGGCATTCGAAGAAATTACGAGGAAAACTTCGCTGAAAAAATTAATCAGCGGAACTTTTCATATGGAATCTGTTCTCGTATTTCCGCTAAAACTGGCAAACGGAGAAACATTTAGTTTTTACTTTTACAGTCGCAGGCCGGATGCATACAGCCCTGAACATATCACCATGCTCCATCATTTGCAAGAAACCCTTACAGGAATTATCGAGCGAATGCGAGAACCGGAGAAAACCATATCCCATGATACATCTT
>DATHNR010000513.1:0-3581 GCA_035485835.1 Puia sp. | reverse complement strand
ACAACTGCTAAAAGCGGCAATTCAACATAACCAAGGTTAAACCTGTATTCGCCGCTCCCTTCTGCAAAATTATTATAGTCTGTTTTTGAACCCTTTAGACTGTATAATAATTCCGGCTGGATGGAGAATCCCGGTGTAACGGGAATCTTCGAAAATATTCCCACGTTGAATCCTGGTTTCAAATGATTATCAGTAAAATTATCAGAGGAAAGGTTTGTTAAATTCAAACCTCCTTTGATCCCAAACTTTGTAGCAAGAGTCGACTCATCTGATGTTTGTTGTTGCTGTGCTTGAACTGTGGAAAAAATTACCAAAGATGCCGCAAGTAACAGGAATGCAAATTTTCTTTTAATACATGTTTTTGTTTTCATAACAGATTTTTTGTTCGGAATAGACTATTCAATTTCTATGCCTGCACATCTGTAGAAAACGGAGCTTTCTTTGAGAAGATGGAATCAAACAATTAATAAGCCCCGCCTGTTCCCGCCGTTGGCGGGATACGGCGGACAAAGTCATTCTGAACGAAGGCTGGTTACCGGGTTCGCAATCGCTGCTTTGATGGATTGAAAACCAATTGTACAAAGCGTGATCAGTATGATGGATCCGCCAGCAATCAAAAACACGACCGGTGTAATATGGATGCGATAAGCAAATCCTTGTAGCCAATTATCCAAAAGCCACCAGGATACCGGAAAAGCAATCAGTAATGATAACAATATCAGTTTTAAAAAATCTGCTGACAGCATGGTGGTAATACTGCTCACGGATGCGCCTATCACTTTTCTGATACCGATTTCTTTTCTTCTTTTTTGCGCTGTGAAAGCGGCCAGACCAAACAGGCCAAGACAGGATATGAGGATGGCGAGCCCGGCAAAGTATTTTGACAATACCGATACCCTGGTTTCGCTGACATATTGCCTTTGATAAGCTTCATCCAAAAAAATAAAAGTGAATGGGAAGCCGGGATTATAACTTTCATATAAATGCTGCACAGCGGCGATCGTTTCTTTTTGATTCGCTGCATTTATTCTTGCAACAATTTTTCCTCCGTGTGGTTGCAGAAGTATATAGGAAGGCTTGACCATTTCGTGCATGGATTCAAAATGAAAATCTTTTACTACTCCGATTATCTGCATGGGGTGTCTATATAAATGCACCGTTTTCCCAACAGGATCTTTCATGTTCATTGCTTTGACAGCAGCCTCATTCAATATAATATTCGATGTGTCGGCGCTGAAGTCTTTCGAGAAAGCCCTGCCGCTGAGCACATGCATGCCCATGGTTTTAATAAAATCATACCCGCCACCGAATACTTCAAAATATACACTCTCATTTGGGTTTTTACCTTCCCAGCTTAATCCATAATCGCCGAAAGTATGCCCGACAATATTAGTAAACGTGTAACTCGCCGATGTTACACCGGAAATATTCTTTAATTCGTTTACAAATTCCTGTTCTGTACCCAGTACCTTCCCTTCTGCATCTATACGCATAACATTGTCTTTCTTATATCCCGGATCAGTATTTTGGATAAACTGAATCTGCTGGTAAATAATGATGACGGCTATGATCAGGATGGATGATAATGTGAACTGAAATACTACCAGGCCTTTTCTTGAAATCATTTCAGCAAAAGAGGAATGCAGTTTGCCTTTTAATATGGCATGAGGATTAAATTTGGACAGGTATAAAGCGGGATAACTGCCTGCGAGTAACCCGGTGAACAAAACAATGCCTATAAAAATGAAAATTGTTTCTGTATCAAAATGCAGCATGATTTCCTTCCCTGTTATCTCATTAAACACCGGCAGGAATAAGGTGGCCATTAAAACAGCAAATGACATGGCTATCAATGTAAGTAATACAGATTCAGATAGAAATTGAAATATGAGTTGCTTACGGTCGGCGCCCACTACTTTTTTAATGCCCACTTCTTTCATTCTTTTGGAAGCCTTTGCCGTAGAAAGGTTCATGAAGTTGATGCATGCAATTAATAGAATAAACAGGGCGATCAGTGAAAACATTTTAACGTATTGAATCCTTCCGCTGCTTCCTGAATTAACGCCAACATTATTATGCAGGTATACATCTGAAAACCTTGTTGCAAATGCTACGCGCGAGGCATTGCCACCATGGGCTGCAATGATGCCTGCAATTTTTTTGTTGAACGCATTGACATCGGCCCCCTTTTTGAGCAGTACAAAATTTTGCGGACCAACATTATCCCAGTTGGTTACCCAATCCTGTACGGATTTAAAATAATCCCAGGGCAATACAAAGTCAAATTGTTGGGAAGAATGATAAGGTGTTTTTTCAAATACACCGGATACATAAAAAATATCACTCTGCTGGAAGCGTATAGACTTACCTGTTATATTCTCCGCGGTGCCGAATAATTTTTTAGCGAGCTCATCCGATATGACAATAGAATTTTTATTTGCAAGCACATTCTCTTTATTTCCATCAAGCAGTTTAAAAGAGAAAACACGGAAGTAATCCTTGCCTGCATATTGTCCAGAGGCTTTGATAATTTTGTCGTTAGCAGAAAGCGTGAATTTAGGGAACCATCCCGGTGATGCAAGAGGTGTGGCGTATTCGACTTCCGGCATTTGCTGCGCTACCGCTTCACTCAACGGTCCTGATGAACCATCTGATATACCTGTATTTCCATTGGTAGTTTGCCTTTCCATCAATTGATACAACCGGTCGTTATTTGCAAAGAAATGATCGAATTTCAGTTCATCATCTACCCATAAAAAGATGAGCAGGCTACAGGCGAGTCCGGCAGATAAACCCAACACATTTAAAAATGTAAACTGTTTGTCTTTAATAAGATTACGCCAGGCGATTTTGAGATTTGTTTTGAACATAGTTCCGATTTTTTTATACAATTATTTACAAGCCAGACCATTGCTGACACAGCATTCTTTAGATAATTAAACAGGTATCTTCCTCAACGACACTATAGAACGCTGATAGATTCAATAAAAAAAATGCCGACATTGGTAGTTATTGATAATCAAACTATTATAAATCTTTCGAAAAGGGAATTGTGCGTAAATGATACAGGTTGTTGTTCGGTAATGAGGGGAATGACTCGTCCGGAAAAAACTATAGCCGGATAAGACCGAACCTCTCATGCCTTAACTGCTCAGAACAATCTCTCGTTTGGTGGCTTGATGCCTACCAGGCGGATATAGATCGTGGTCTGACCGCGGTGGTGAGTCTGGTGTTCGAGTGCCTTGAGAAGCCACGCATATCGGGTATCTGTGATATTGGGCATACCCGTCATCTCGCCATATTTGCCTGGATCCAGACTTTTTATATACTGAAGCGCGATGTCGTAGCTTTTACTTACATAATATATGACAGAATCCTTGCCCTGCGCGGTGGCGCTATTTTCCAGGTAGCCATCGGGCCAGTCGATTTTTTCACCATCGTGCCAATTATACTTTTGGCCGGGCACCCAGTCTATCTTTTTGCCCGTGGCGACCATGTTCAGGAAGACATTGTCCCAGGCCAGGTGCAACATCTGCTCCGCGAAACTGCGGATACTATCGACTGGCCTGAAGGAATATTTG
>DATHNR010000512.1:0-4413 GCA_035485835.1 Puia sp. | reverse complement strand
AAAATATATGCGGTATTCAATAATGTGGACGGACTTGAACTTTCCAATGCAGTCAGCATTAAGGGCCTTGAAGTAGGAAGCGTTTATGCCATAAGATCGACAGATAAAAGCATCAATGGGATCCTGGTGACCATCAGTATGAAAAAAGATGTGGATATTCCAAAAAATTCTGTAGCTGTTATCAGTACCGGTGTTATTAATTCATCAACTATTGTTATTGAAAAAGGAAATGCCACGGATTTTGTGGCCGACGGAGATACACTGGCAACCATCGAAAAAGGAGGCATTTTATCAGAATTTCAGCGTAACCTGAGTCCTGTAATGCAAAATCTTAACTCAACGCTTGGTTCACTGGATTCCCTGATTCGGGTTGTAGGAAGCCTGTTCGATCCTACTGTCAAAAATAATTTTTCATCCATCATTGCCAACCTGGCAAAATCATCCGCTTCATTACAAATGTTATTAAATGACAAAACCAGTTCTCTGGCCCATTCAATGACCCATTTAGACAGTTTTACCAATAACCTCGCGAATAATAACCAACGCATCACTGGCACGCTCGACAATCTGGAAAAAACAACCAACAAACTTGCCAATGCAAAAATTGATGAAACCCTTCAAAGTGTGCAGGGGGCAACTAATTCTTTAAAAGATGCGATCAATAAAATAAACAGCACAAATGGAACGATGGGTTTATTGTTGAATGATAAGAAACTGTATCTGAATCTGGAAAATACTGCGCGGAGTCTTAATATTTTACTGGACGACCTTCGTATGCATCCAAAACGATATGTTAATATTTCTGTGTTTGGAAGTAAGGATAAAAAAGGCCCGCTAATGGCTCCCATGAATGATACAACCGCCAATCCGCCAAACAGTAAGTGATGAAAAAACCGGTCCTTTTACTGACCATCCTGATATTTTGCTTGTCAGGATTTCATTCCCTTGCGCAGATTGCAGTCCCTTTTAAGTCAAAAACAAGCGACAGCATCCACACTGTATTCATATGGCATTCTGATACCCTTCGGGATTTCCATAAAGATTCTATTGCCATCCAATCGCTTTACGGCAATGTAAAACTGCAAAGCGATAAGACCTTTTTTTATACCGACAGCCTAGCGATGAATCACAAGGATAACTTCATCGAAGCTTTCGGGCACGTGCATATCAATGACAAGGATTCTACAGATATATATTCAGATTACATGAAATATTTTGTGGATACCAAGAAAATTATCTTCCAGAAAAATGTTGTACTAAATGATGGTAAGGGAACCTTGTCTACTGAAGAATTGCATTATGATATGAATATGCATATCGGTGATTATTATAATGGCGGAAAAGTCGTAAACAAAACCACTACGGTTACCAGCCGGGAAGGCACTTATTATGCTGATACAAAGGATGTTTATTTCAAAAATGATGTCAAACTGAAAGATCCGGCTTATGAACTTTCAGCAGATTCCCTGCTTTATAATTCCGATAATCAACTGGCTACTTTTATTACCAATACATTTATCCGTGACAGCAGTGGGCGTACAATTACAACGCGCGATGGATTTTATGATATGAAAAATCACCGTGCTCATTTTACCAAACGGGCTACCATAACCGATAAAGGAGAAACGATCATTGCAGATAATATTGCATTCGATGATAGTACCGGCATCAGCATTGCCCAGGGAAATGCTGTTTTTATGGATACCGTTCAAAACCTGACCCTGATCGCGAATTTGATGATTTCTGACAGCAAGGCAAATACTTTTTTGGCGACACAGAAACCTATAATTATTTTAAAACAGGATCAGGATTCAATTTATATCACCGGTGACACCGTATTTTCAGCCCCTATTCCTGATTCTGTTTTAAAAACACAGGACTCCGTACAGGGAATGGCCATAGAGCGTACAGCAAAAAATCCAAACGACAGCAGCCTCCGCTATTTACAGGTATATCATCACGTCAGGATATATTCAGATTCTCTTCAGGCAGTGTCGGACAGCGTATACTATTCGGGCCTGGATTCCATATTTCGATTATTTATAAATCCCGTTGCCTGGGCAGGAGGTTACCAAATAACCGGTGACACTATGTTTTTATATACGAAAAATAAAAAACCCGACCGGTTATATGTTTTTGAAAACAGCCTGGTCGTTGGGAAAAGTTATACCAATATGTATAATCAGATAAAAGGCAATACGCTGAACGGTTATTTTAAAAACGGTGTAATCGATTATATGCGATCCAAAGGAAGTGCAGAAGCCGTATATTATATTAAAGACGATAGCATGGCCCTGGTAGGTGTAAACCGTGTGAATAAGGCAGACATTATTGATATGATCTTCCTCAATAAACAATTAAATAAAGTGGTTCTACGACAGGATGCAGATGGCGTTATGTATCCGATTAAAAAAGTAAACCTGGATGAGATGAAACTCAGGAACTTTAAATGGCTTGAGGACAAGAGGCCTAAAACGAAGTATGAGCTTTTCGAAAACTGAGTAAGCCGAAAGCTTAAAGCCTAAAGCCAAAAACTTATTTCTGAACAGAAAGTTTCAAATGAATAGTCTAGAGAAATCAATAGTAATCAATAAAATATTCTTAGAGTTCCAAAAAGTAGTTTTAAGCTTTCGGCTTGCTAGTGCATAAAGAAAATATACGAAATAAGAATCGCTGTTACAATCGCCGAAAGATCCGCAAGTAGAGAAACAGGAATGGTATAACGAACTTTACTGATTCCGACAGATCCGAAATATAATGCTACGATGTAAAATGTTGAATCCGTAGTTCCCTGGAAAATACATGCAAGTTTACCTACAAAGGAATCTGGCCCATATTGCGTCATTGTGGTAATCATCATTCCCCTTCCTGCAGCTCCGCTGAGCGGGCGCATCAAAGCTGTGGGAAGTGCCGGTACAAAATCAGTATTAATTCCCAGAAGATGGAAAAATGATCCGATCCCTCCAACTATAAAATCAAGAATACCGCAACTCCGCAGAACGCTAATGGCCACCAGCATTGCCACCAGATAAGGTATAACGGTAACGGCAACCTGAAACCCCTGTTTGGCTCCCTCTATAAATGATTCATATACATTAACCTTTCTTATAAGTCCCCCAACAATAAAAACTATGAACAGGAGAAGGATCAGACCATTGCTGAATATTTTAGAAAAGGGATCGATTAAACCATTATGTACACGAAGAAAATAAACAAGGCCTCCTATAAGAATCGAAATGCCACCTACCCATAAAAGGATAACCGGTTGTATCAAGTTTATTTTTTGTTTTATGGCGACAACCGTAAGCGCAACCACGGTCGCAACAAAAGTCACAATCATGCACGGAATAAATATACTGGTCGGATCATTCGATTTTAAAATAGCGCGCTGCGCGATAATACTTACCGGAATAATTGTAAGACCGGATGCATGCAATACCATGAACATAATCTGCGCGTTGGACGCAGTATCTTTTTGAGGATTCAGTTCCTGAAGACTCTGCATGGCTTTTAATCCAAAGGGCGTAGCTGCATTATCCAGGCCCAGAAGATTTGCAGAAAAATTCATGACCATATGTCCCATGGAAGGATGGTTTTTAGGGACTTCCGGAAAAAGTTTGTTAAAAAAGGGCCCAACGATCCGTGCGAGAAAATTTACGGCGCCTGCTTTTTCCCCCACATTCATAAATCCCAGGAACAGGGATATTATGCCGATCAGTCCTATTGCTATTTGTACACTCGTGCCTGCGGAATCAAAAACTCCGTCAATAATAGTTTTAAATATTTCAGTATCCCCGAAAAAAATCAATCTGACGAGGGCCGTAATGAAAGCCAGGAGAAAAAAAATGATCCAAAGCAGGTTGAGGGCCATATACGGTTTTATGGGTTGAATATAAGTAAATAAATAACGATCCCTCAAATACTTCTATCTTTGCGGGCGCAAAAACAAAGAGATTTTAGAATTAATAAAATAAACTTACATGGCTTTAAAGGCAGGCATCGTTGGATTACCGAATGTGGGGAAATCCACGCTGTTTAATGCAGTCAGTACCAGTGCAAAGGCCCAGGCCAGCAATTACAGATTCTGTACTATAGAACCTAATATCGGGCTTGTGGATGTTCCGGATCAACGGCTGAACAAACTCGCAGAACTCGTTAACCCAAACCGAATCGTACCTACCCAGATTGAAATTGTGGATATTGCAGGTCTTGTGAAAGGGGCAAGTAAAGGAGAAGGATTGGGCAATAAATTTCTTGCCAATATAAGGGAAGTGGACGCCATTGTACATGTAATCAGGTGCTTTGAAGATGATAATATCCTTAGGGAAGAAGGCGAAATCAATCCGGTCAGTGATAAGGAAATAATTGATACGGAACTGCAACTGAAGGATCTGGATGCCGTTGAAAGAAAAT
>DATHNR010000511.1:0-6868 GCA_035485835.1 Puia sp. | reverse complement strand
CGATGTAATACTCTTGGCGCTCACATCTGCCGACCAGGTTCCAGCTGTTTGTTGTTGATTCAAAATACCATAAACTGTTCCGTTCTCGTTAAACTGAAAAGAATACCCTGAAAAACTGGCTGTAATACTCGAATCATGATCCGTGTATCCTGTAACCCGCCAGGTACCCTGAGTAACCAGGTTGACCAGGGCATTTTGTTCCTGTTGCTGAATATATTTTTTACAGGAGAATGGAACTGCGAGCAGGATTAAAAGAAATGCAATATGTAAGGGTGGGAGCTTCATTGGCTTCATAAGGATATCCTTAAAATTCGTAAATTTTTCGGTATTTGTCAAGTAAATAATCCAAAAAATACTGCACATTCAGGGTTTCTCCTGTGGCCATTTTACATATTTCCTCACTATTCTTAATACGTCCGTAGGCATGCACACGTTGCCTCAGCCAGTGTAATAAATCACTTGTGTCACCTTTTGCCATTTTATCATTCAAAAGGCTATCGCTTTTTCCTGCTCCTGCAAAAAACTGCGCTGCATAAAAACTACCCAGACTATAAGTCGGGAAATACCCGAAACTTCCATGACTCCAGTGAACATCCTGAAGGCATCCATGCTGATCGTCCGGCACATCCACGTCCAACCATTTTTTATATAGCTCATTCCAGCAGGCTGGAATATCATCCGTTTTCAGTTCGCCTGTGATCAGCATTTTTTCAATCTCATAACGAATCATTACATGAAAATGGTACGTGAGTTCATCAGATTCGGTGCGGATAAGAGAAGGTTTTACCCTGTTCACTGCTTTATAAATTTTTTCTTCAGATATGTGCGTAAATGATTCAGGGAATTTTTTTATTACCATTGGTAAATGGAAATTCCAGAATGCCTGACTCCTTCCCACATGGTTCTCCCACAAACGCGATTGGGATTCATGAATGCCCAGGGAAGCAAATTCACCTGAAGGAAGACCATATTCTGATTCCGGTAAACCCTGTTCATACAAAGCGTGACCTGTTTCGTGAATGCAGCTGAATAACATGCTGCTGAAATCATTTTCATCTATTCTTGTGGTTATGCGCACATCATTTTTATTAAAACTGGTACTGAAGGGATGGCTGGAAAGGTCCTGCCTTCCCGCTTCAAAATCAAAACCCAGTTCTGCAATCACCTGCATTCCGAAATCCCATTGATTTTTTTTGTCGAAGGATTTAAAAAGAAAAGAATCCTCGGGAGGAGCTGCCTGCTGAATTTTATCAAGGATGTTCCGAAGTTTGGGAAGCATATTACCAAGTAGTTTATCTACAAATAGAACGGTGCATCCCTTTTCAAATTCATCCATCAGAGAATCATAGGGGTGTCCCGTATATCCGAGTATCTCCGTTTCTTCTTTTTTTAATTCAACGAGTTCCGCAAGTTCCTTTTCAAAAAGTGAAAACCTGTTCTCTTTTTTTGCGAGGTTCCAGGCATTAAAACTTTTAGATACGGTCTCACTCATTCTTCTGACAAAAGCCGGTTTGTATTTCTTCTGTTTTGTATAGTCTTCCTTGTTAAGAGAAATATTTTTCTTTTCATTTTCATTGAAACTGTTTGCATTTTCAAGTGAATCAAGCAAAAAACCAAGTTTATCCGAGGTCGCCATTTCATGTGCTATTTCCGCCAGGGTAGCTACCTGCTGGGCCCGAAAACCGGATCCTTTGCCTGGCATATATGTTTCCTGATCCCACTGCATAAGGGCCAGGGCGGCTCTCACATCGGCCAGTTTGCGCATATGTTCCCGATATGATTCGTATACTTCTTTTTTATCCGCTGCATTTTTCATGTTAAAAAATATATAACAAAAATTCAGTTTTATTTCTAAGGCAAGATAACAGAGATTTGCCCTAATTTTTACCATATGAATTGGAAACTTCCTTCTTTCCTGGTTATCGCCCTTTATTTTTTTCCGTTTCTCAGCCCGGCTCAGATGATCGACTCCATGATGAATGTTTATTCTGAAAAATTTCCTCAGGAAAAGATCTATATGCAGTTTGATAAAAAAGCATACAACCCGGGTGACAGGATCTGGTATAAAGCATATTTGTTTACGGGATTTGATCCTTCACCGTTCAGTAAGATTTTTTATGCTGAGTTATACGACGCATATGGAAATCTCATACTTCGCAATTCGGAACCCATCATTGAATCCGCGGCAATCGGAAATTTTGACCTCCCTTCATCATTCGACGGTACCCGCATACATATCCGGGCTTATACTTCCTGGATGCTGAATTTTGATACGAGTTTTATTTATACAAAGGATCTTCGCATCATTGGCAGTTTGCAGGATTCATCCACACATATGATCCCAACCGCCACAAGTCTGCATTTTTTTCCCGAAGGAGGTGAACTGGTTGCCGGAATTGAAAATAATATCGCCTTCAGGGCAAATGATTCATTTGACCTGCCCAGAAAGGTATCAGGTATATTGTATGATCAGTCTGGTAAAGCACTTCTGAATTTTAATTCTGCCCATGACGGTATGGGGAATTTTATACTGATACCAGATAAAGCAGATGTATTTTATGCTATATGGAAAGATGAAAAAGGTATAGAACACAGGACTGAATTACCTCCTGTCAGATCATCCGGAATTGTTTTGCGGGTTTTGAATTCAAAACAGAAACTGATTTTTAATGTTGCCAGACCGGCTGAAAGTTTGGCTAACCAGCAGGTGACTATCATTGGCCACATGAATCAGCAGATAGTTTACAAAGCTGTAGTTAGCCTGAAAGAGAATACCATGAGCGGTGGCAATATTCCAACAGACCAACTTCCAACAGGTATTTTAGAGATAACCATTTTTGATTTAAATCTATTGCCACTTGCCGAGCGCGTTTGCTTCATTAATAATAATAACTACAGCTTCGATGGGAAACTTACGCTGAGTGCAAAGAGTCTCCAAAAAAGAGGACGTAATGTAGTTGATGTTGATATTACGGATACTTTCAAATCAAAACTGGCCATAGCCATCACAGATGCAGAAGTAGACGGTAACCGCCCATGGGATGATAATATTATTTCCTCTCTTCTGTTAACCGGTGATCTCCACGGATACGTGAAAGATCCTTACTATTATTTTCAGAACAATTCTGATTCGCTCATACGTCAACTGGATCTGGTTATGCTTACCCATGGCTGGAGAAGATTTAAATGGGAAAACCTGGTAAACGGTAAACTGCCTGTCATAAAATACCCGATCGAAAATTATTTATCAATTAATGCCGAAGTACTGGGAATACCATCTTCAAGGATATCTAAAGATGAAAGCCTCAATGTCGTTTTTCAAACCAAAGGCGCATCGACAAGTATGCTTAATGTCCCCTACGTTAACAATAGTAAGTTCAGTCTTTCAGGTTTGATATTTTATGATACAGCGAAGGCATACTATATGTTTAATACAAACCGGGGCCTGTCAAATGAAGCCGCTATCATTTTTAAAAATGGTTTGTCTGCAGGAGTGAAAAAGTTAAAACCTTTTAATATGACACTGCCTGTCTGGTCGCCCGACGACAGTTCTCTTATTCGAAAAAGCCGCCAGGTTTTTGAGGAAATCGCCCGATTAAACGGGGATAAAAAAGTACAAAATCTTGAAGCAGTAACTGTCAGACGAAGAATAAGAATTAAATCTGATAAGGAAAAACTGGATGAAGAATACAGTTCCGGATTATTCAGCGGAGGGAATGCAACCATCTTTGACCTGGTGAATGATCAAACTGTTTCGGCGGTAGATATATTCACATACCTGCAGGGCAGGGTGGCGGGTTTACAAATAAATACTGCTGGGTCCACGCCCAGCTTAACCTGGAGAGGATCTTCGCCAGGTATTTTTTTGAATGAAATACAGTCTGACGCAGGTTCCGTAAAAAATATACCTGTAAGTGACATCGCCATGGTGAAGGTATTCTCGCCCGGTTCTGCGGGCGGCATGAGTAATTCGGCCGGTGGTGTCATTTCGATATATACAAAAAAAGGAACCGACAAGAAACCGGATCCAAGCATCAAAGGACTGGATATGGTCCGGATTTTAGGATTTAATGTTCAGCGTGAATTTTACTCCCCGGATTATTTAATCAATCCCGAACCAGAGTCAGATGATATCAGGACTACGCTTTACTGGAATCCCAATTTAAAAGCCGGAAAGGGAATCAGAAGGATCAGTATACCGTTTTATAATAGTGATGTGACTCACAAATTCCGCATCATCCTGGAAGGATTCAATGATGATGGAAAACTTATTCACCTGGAAAAGATTGTTGATTAATTTCTTTGAATTAATGGATATGAGATATGGATTATGAATTCATATCCCATATCTCATATCTCATATCCCATATCTCATATCTCATATCTCATAATTCATAACCCAAATGAATTAGTTTTTCGGAAAGTTCGGATTGGCCTTCACTTCTTCCAGTTGCATTGTATGTCTTTTGCTGTGTGAAACCATAAAAAGTACAACCTGGTAATCATCAACCATTCCTACACCCGGAAATACACTGCAGTGATCCCTCAGATCAGCCTGTGTGGTTTTAATGAATGCAATATTCCGGTTTCTTCTTGCAACAAATGAATCCAGCGATGCCTGGAAAGAACCAAATGTATTAACCGGCCTGAGCATTTCAGGCGCCTGAAATTTTCTGCTGCGATCAGTCAGGAAGTGTATGATCTGCTGATCAGTATATTTTATAGAATCTCTTTTGGAGGGATCAGCAGGAGATGTAAGAATCTGCTGATAAGTCATCGTTAGTGCTGCTTCAGCTAAAGCAATATGCTCAACACACTGTGCCACACTCCAGCGGGTACTGTCTGCTTTAAAGTTGAGTTGTGCTTGTGAAAGACCCTTTACATCCATGAGAAGTGTATCACGGGTTGATACCATGAACTGTATCGCAAAATCTCTTTCCTGTTGTGTAAGTGTTTTGTCGCGGGGTTTTAATCCAAAAATTAAAATGACAGTAATAAAAAGGAGGCTCTTTTTCATGTGGAAAGTTTTACGAAAGTTAAGAGCTTTCGTGGGAAGAAAAATGAAATGACTTAATTTGACATTATGAAAATATTGGAGATTATTCAGCACCTTGAAGACTATGCTTCGCCGGATTACCAGGAAGATTATGACAACAGCGGACTGATCACCGGTGATATACGTGCAGATTGCTCAGGCGTTTTGCTGAGCCTGGATTGTACGGAAGAACTGATTACCGAGGCTGTTGAAAAAAAATGCAATCTGATTGTATCCCATCACCCGCTGATTTTCCACCCCATTCGAAGAATAATTCCGGAGAATGGGGTCGGTAAAGCCCTTATTTCTGCTATAAAGAAGGACATTACCATTTATTCCATACATACCAATCTCGATAATGTAATTGGAGGGGTGAATGCGCGAATTGCGGATAAAATAGGTCTTCAAAACCGTAAAATCCTGAGTCCAGGGGATGGAGATACTACAATTGGATCAGGTATGATCGGCGACTTAAAACTTCCCGTTTCTGAAACTCAGGTCCTGAAGCAGCTTAAAGAAAGCTTCAGGGTTCCCGTAATCCGCCACAGTGCGCTTACCGGTAAACCAATAAGCAGGATAGCCATATGTGGGGGTGCTGGTAGCTTTCTGATTTCCAACGCTTTACAGGAAAGAGCTGATTGGTTTGTCAGTTCAGATATCCGTTATCATGAATTCTTTAGTGGAGAAGGGAAAATGGTCATTGCAGATATCGGCCATTTCGAAAGTGAGCAGTTCACCGTGGATTTGCTTCATGATGTTATACTCGAAAAATTTCCTAACTTTGCCGTCCTTAAATCGGGTATAGTTACAAACCCGGTCAATTATTATATCTAAACTATGGCCAACGTCAAAGAATTTTCAGTAGAAGAAAAATTAGCCTCTCTGATCAGTCTTCAGAAAATAGAATCCAAATTAGACGAATATAAAGTGTTGAAAGGAGAACTTCCAATGGAAGTGAGTGATCTGGAAGATGAAATCCAGGGTTTGAATGCACGCCAGACTCGTATTGAAGAAGAAATTAATGGTATCCAGGAATTCATTACCCAGAAAAAACTGGCCATGAAGGAATCGGAGGAACTGATTAAAAAATATGAAAAACAGAGTGAGAATGTAAAGAACAGCAGGGAATTCGAAGCCATCAATAAGGAAATTGAAATGCAGCAGCTGGAAGTTAAACTTTCAGAAAAACATATCAAGGATGCCCAGGAAGAAGTGGCGGAAAAAGTATTGTTGCTCGAAAAAGCAAAAAAAGCCCTTGGATCCAAGGAATCTGTTCTGAAGAATAAAAAGGAAGAACTCGATAAAATCATCGCTGCAACTGAAAAAGAAGAAAGACATTTCTCCAAACTTTCATCTGAAGCTCGCGAAAAAATAGAACCACGCTTATTGCATTCTTACGATCGCATACGTACCAATTACCGCAACGGCCTGGCCGTAGTACCGGTTGTCCGTGATGCCTGCGGAGGTTGTTTCAATGCCATCCCGCCCCAGAGGCAGAGTGAAATTCGCCAGCACAAGAAAATAATCGTTTGTGAAAACTGCGGAAGAATCCTGGTGGACAGTGAGCTCAATGACGGCGTGGATGTAAAATAAGCGTTGATCAGAAATAAGCTTTCGCCGGATGCATGCGTCGATTAACTTGCATCATGAACCGTCCGGCTCATCCTTTATTTTTTAATGTTTTATTCGCTTTTCTCTTTTTATTGACACTGCCCTGCCGGGCACAGGTTCCCTATCAATTTGATTTTAATCAGGACTGCAGGAAAGCTTATGAGGAAATCATAAAGCTTAAGTTAAATACCGGTAAAATCATTCTTGAGGCAGAAAAGAAAG
>DATHNR010000510.1:0-7870 GCA_035485835.1 Puia sp. | reverse complement strand
ACCTGATCTGCCAAAAGGAATTTATCCGGTTGAAATTTCTTCTGTTGGTTATGCAAGGATTGAAAAACAAATCCAGCTTCCTCTTAGCGGTGATAAGCTGGTGATACAACTTGCGCGATCAACAACACAGCTGGATGCCGTAGTGGTTACCGCCGAAAAACAGGAAGCGAATATTCAAAACGTTCCCATAAGTATAACTGCGCTCTCATCACGTGATGTGGATGCCTACAGGCTTTGGGCCAGCGATCAGCTGAGCGGAATTGTTTCAAATCTATATTCAGCAAACCCCGGCGACGGAAGAAATGTAATTTCCATTCGCGGTATAACTTCCACTTCCTACGATCCCGCCGTAGTAACTTATATTGATGGCGTTCCGCAGTTTACACTGGATACCTATATCCCCCAGCTTTTTGATGTTGACCATATTGATGTTCTGAAAGGCCCGCAGGGAACGCTTTACGGCAGAAACGCCATGGGAGGCGTAATCAATATTATCACGAAAAAACCAAACGACCAGTTACATTTTTCACTGGAAGCCAGTGCAGGCAACTATGGAATGCAGCGATATACTTTCCAATTTACAGCGCCATTGATTGCAGGAAAATTATTCCTCGGTGTGGCCGGATTATATGAAGGATCCAATGGTTTTTATACCAATGATTACAACGATACGCATTTCGATAAACAACACCGTTTCGGTGATAATATTTACCTGAAATATCTGCTGAACTCCCAATGGTCATTCACCCTGAATATGAAAAACCTGTGGAACCGTGACAATGGTGCATTTGCCCTGAATCCATCCATTGCTGATGCATTCGTGAATCCTTATCACCTGGATCAGAATGCCATTGGTGAAATGATCGACAATACCATGAACAGCTCACTTATGATCCGGCATACCGGTGCAAAAGTAGATTTCAGTTCGCTGACAGCTTACCAGTCGAATTACAGGATTTATCAAACACCCGTCGATGGAGACTTTTCACCGCTGGATGCGATCAGCATCGTGAATAATTACGGCAAGCCATGGAATAAAGTAAGTGCATGGACGGAAGAACTTCGCCTTTCTTCTGCGACAGCTTCATTGTCCCCTTTGAAATGGACCGTGGGTTCCTATCTTTTCCTTCAGAAAGCTCCCAATGAACAGGGAGTTCATTTCGGAGTGGACGCTGCGGCGGTAGGTTCGCCCGACAGCAATTATACGATCATCAATACAACCAAATTAAAAAACGAGGGAATCGCTTTTTATGGGCAGGCAGAATATGCAATATCAAAATCATTTTCTGTAACAGCGGGCATCCGGTACGATTATCAGCAATCCAGCGAGGAAGTATCCGGACTCTATCTTCCCGATGGTTCAACGACAGGGTTTGTTACACAACCGGATACTTCGGGAAAAGCTACTTTCAATGCAGTGAGTCCAATGGTTTCTCTTTCATATCATGTCAATGAAAATGCGCATATATATGTCAGTTATAATCGCGGATACCGCACCGGCGGACTGACACAACTTTCAACAGACCCAACTCAGCCGCCACTTTATCCTTATCAGCCGGAGTACAGTAATAACTATGAGCTCGGATTCAAGAGCAATTATTTTTCAAACAGGTTGCATGCAAACCTGGCAATCTTTTATAATACAGTTCAGGACGCGCAGGTCCCGACATTAATACTTCCGGATGCGATAACAGTAATAAAAAATGCAGGCGGACTGACAAGCAAAGGATTCGAAGCGGAAATTCAGGCCCTGCCATTGACCGGCCTTGAAGTAACATATCATCTTGGATATACCCATGCAACCTATACGAGTGGCGATCTTTCTTCTAACGGAAACCAGGTGCCGCTGAATGGAAAATTCCAGGTATTCACGCCCGACATGACTTCCATGCTGGCGGTTCAGTATAATAAACACATCACCAAATCTGCCAGCGCATTTATAAGAGGGGAGTGGTATTATTTTGGAAAACAATTTTTTGATTTGACCAATGATGTAGAACAATCAAGCTATCAGTTATTCAATGCAAGCGCAGGTATTACTTATAGCCAGTTCGGCCTTTCTGTATGGCTGCGCAATATCACGGGTACACAATATGTTGCTTATGCTTATAATTTCGGTGCCGCGCGTTTGGGAGATCCGTCTACGATTGGAGTTACTTTGAAATACAAATTTCGTTGATCGTAAATCGTATATCGTATATCGTTGATCGTGAATCGATAAACGATATACGATATACGATTTACGATAAACGCAATTTAAATGGAATCACATTACCTTTCATTTTCGCCAGTCGCAGAAAAATGATTCCTAAAACCAGGCAGATAATTAATGCCTGAATTGAGTTTTGAGGTCCGAGTGGGCCTCCTGTAATGAGTCTCGGGCCGGAAATTTTTGAATCAAACAGACTTTTTGTAATGGAGATACCGGGATTAATCGCACCATAAATTCCCGGTTCGGTAAAATCCCAGGCGAAATGCATAAAAATGGGAAGCCATAAACTTCTTGAAAATACATAGGCAGCCGGAAGTAAAAGCCCCGCATTGATGGAAGTGGAAAGAACTGAAATAAGATTTCCGTCTTTGACTCCACTGTGTGCAATAACAAATATTATTATCATGATCGTTATGGATACCGCCGTTCCGAATTGTTTTTCAATCAGGCGGAACACGATTCCTATGATAATTATTTCGGCTACGAAGCCAGCAGTGAGTGCCATGATAAATGCCGGAATCATATCACTGAAAGCATTGACCCGAACAATGGTATAATCTCCTGCGATGAAAATGATCAATATGAATGAGGATTGTAAAAGGAATCCTGTAAAAAAACCAAAATTCGCGTTACTGCCGAAAGTAGAAGAACTTAATTCGGTAATTTTTCTTTTCTCATAAAAAGAGAAAAGAAAAATATAAATTAATAATGCCGCCAAAGCCTCTGAGATTCCGACGATCCCATTTATTATTTCGTCAGATATTTTTATTTTTTCAAGCAATGGCCTGAACGCGGATTCAATCAATATAACAGCGCCGGCAATGGCAGCTATACCAATAATGATTTTGGTAAGAAAAAAGAAAAGGATTTTGTTGAAGATATTTTTCTTATTCATGTATTCGTTAATCGTATATCGTTGATCGTGAATCGAAGTAGATAGATCGATATACGATACACGATCCGCGATGAACGATAGTGTAAAGTTAATACCCGAACCGGTTCACCCTGCTCATCCACTGTCCGCTGGTAAAATCAGGCATATCCACTGTCTGATTCCCGAGCTCAATACTCATCTCGCTCAGCGGTGTGATGGAACTCCATGCAGCGGCATCGTAAACATCCATGGGCGTGTTGGATTGATTTTTTACTGATTCAACGAAATCCTGGAGCACAAAGAAATCCATTCCTCCATGTCCTGCGTTCTCAGCTTCCTTGCCCCAGCGCTGCCAGTCCGGGTGATCATATTTATCCAGATAAGGTTGTGCAGGTTCCCATACGTCGGATTTTACACTTACGCCTTCGATATAGAGCGACTGATTCACATCCATCCAGATTCCGTGTGTGCCCTGAACGCGGAAGCCCAGAGAATATGGTCTCGGCAAACTGGTATCATGCTGAAGTAAAATGGTTTCTCCGTTCGCACAACGGATCTGGGTTGTGACTACATCACCGAGTTTGAATTCCACTTTTGCATTGGGGTGATCGGGACCACCCTTCTTCACAATATATTCATGCAGCCCGCGCGATTTAGAAGCGAAAGAACAAAGTGAAACAAAACGGTTTCCATAATTTATATTCAGCATTTCCGCAATGGGTCCGATGCCATGGGTAGGATAGAGGTCGCCATTGCGATGCACGCTGTGGTTGGTACGCCAGCGGGCTTCAGAAAAACCCTTCTCACCAAATTCGACGCCGCTGTTATAAGGAGTTTTACCATCATTCAATTTTACGCCGCGCAGATCATGCTGATAACCGCCCTGCATATGTATGAGCTCACCGAATAGTCCCTGTCTCACCATTTGTAAAATGGCCATCACATCCCGGCGGTAACATACATTTTCCATCATCATCACGTGCGCGCCATTTTGAGATGCAGCATTCACCACGTTCCAGTGATCCTGCAGCGTAATGCCAAGTACGACTTCTGTTCCGATGTATTTAATGCCGGCAGAAATTCCATCCAGTATCATCGGAGTATGCCATTCCCAGGGCGTAGCGATAAGAATTGCCTGCAGGTCTTTTTCTTCAAGTAATTTTCTATAGGCTTGCGGATCACCCGTGAATATTTTGGGCATCGGCCGCCCTGATTTTGTTACCAGGTCTCGCGCGGACTGAAGCATGCGTTCATCGATGTCACAAATGGCGATCACGTCAACATCGGGTCGCTGCAATGCGTTCCACAAATGATTTTGTCCACGGAGACCGGTGCCTATTATACCCATCCGGATTTTCGTGGAAGAGGAATTTGCAAAAAGGGAAGATGGATGCATCAGACCGATTCCTGCGCCGGCGATGGATATGTTTCTTACGAAATCTCTTCTTTTCATTTTAATTTATTATTTGTTAAGAGAGATTAGTCGAAGATCGTGGATCGTCGATCGTGGATCGACTAATTGTGGAGAAAATTAATGCATTTTGAATTACTTTAATCAACTTCAATCCCATAAAACAATTTAGATCGTAAACGATACACGATCCACGATCATCGATTTTTAAAGTTGTACCAGCTGATTCCGAATAGCGTAAATCACCAGCCCCACGCGGTTGCTGACGTTGAATTTTTTGAAGAGGGATTCGCGGTAGCCGTCTACAGTGCGTTCGCTGACGAACATTTCATTCGCGATCTGCTGATAATTTTTTTCACTGCAGGCATGTTTCAGGAATTCGGTTTCCCGGTCGGTGAGTTTTGGAAAGGCGTTTGCAGAATCCTGTCCGCCCATATGGATGGACTGGATTACTTTGCGTGTGAGGACTTCATTATAATAATATCCTTTGGCAAGAATTTCTTCAAATGCAACCTGGAGTTCTTTGGGATCTGCATCTTTCAGAATATATCCACGCGCCCCCTGGTGGATCATTTTAATAATGGTCGTGTCCGAATCCATCGTGCTCAGAGCAAGTACGCGTATTTCAGGATAATTTGCATGCAGCCAGGCAGCCGTTGCATAGCCATCCATGATGGGCATATGAATGTCGAGCAAAACGATATCGGGCAAGTGATCGGGTTGGAGCTGATCGATGAATTCCCTGCCATTGCCTACGTCCATTAAGACTTTGTAGTTGGGAAATAAATTAATGAGCACGGCCAGTCCTTTGCGGAACATGGTATGATCATCCACCAGGGCGACAAATTTCGGGTCAAACATATTTCATTTGAATTTGCAGTGTTGTTCCTTCGCCGGGTTTACTCATGATTTCTGCCTTTCCACCCACAAGCGTTGCACGCCTCAGAATATTCTGTAGTCCCAGTCCTTCTCTTTTATTTAATTCTGTTTCCGGATTAAATCCGATGCCATTATCAAATATTGTAATGAACATGCGGTCTTCCATATATCGTATCGAAACTTTCACGTCGGAAGCACCAGCATGTTTAATGATATTCTGCAGTCCTTCCTGTACGATCCGGAATGCGATCAGTTTATCCTGGTCCGGAATATTTTTTTCTGTTCCCTGCACATCGGAACTTATTTTAATGAATCCGCTTCTGTTAATGCGACGGATCTCCTGGATGATACTATCCTGCAGACTTACCTGCTGAACACGCTGGCTGCTGAGGCTTTTTGCAATATCACGCAGTTCGGTCATCGCGAGACTGATACTTTCTTTCACGTTGCCCAGTAATTCGCCATCCACAGTTTGTTTTTGTTCCATGATGCCCAGCTGTACTTTGGCAAGGCTCAGGATCTGACCTACATTATCGTGGATCTCCTGGCTGATCATATCGAAAGTCTGTTCCTGAATTTCAAGTTTGGATTCAAGCAGTTGTTTGTCGAATGTGGCGCGCATGAGTTGGGTTTCTTTACTCATTTGTACTTTTTTATTATTATAATAAAACAGCATGACCAGGAACAGAACGCCCAGGAAAAGCAGTATGATGATCACTGCGATGATGACGAAAACTACCTCGTTCTTTGTGTCCTGCATAGAATAAAAGCATAGCTATAACCCAGATACACAATTGCATTTACTACGGGCATAATGGCATTGTACAAAGATTTATGGGCGATTTCAACATGATTTATCGCAATGTAAGACTGGAGACCGAGTACGACCAGGGTTATCAATCCGAAAAAAAGATTCAGGGAATTAATCCAGAAATAGGGTTCTTTCATAAAGTTCAGTTCTTTCTCGTCAAATACAGTCAGTCTCACCAGGCAAAGTCCTGAAAAAACAATAACCATAATCTCAATTAGCCCCAGGGAATACGTATTGAATTGTATAAATCCCTGGTTAAATCCCAGGTTGAGAATCACCAGCAGCATACATAAAATACAGACGATAAAATAAATCACGGATTCCTTCCTGGTTAAAAATAGCATTTTGCCTGCTAAATAAAACAGGAAGGGTGTTGAAATCAACAGGTACAGATTATATATAAAATAGTTGGACGTCCAGCCGAATGCACGGAAATTCTCACCCGTCAGTTCCGTAATATTTACGATTACAAGAAAGGGAATAAAAGCCAGGAGCGAACAGGTTCTTAGTCCTTTCCAGCAATATATGGCGACGCAGAAACTGATGATCTGAAAATATTCATACCAGGCAATCTGCATATATTATGGTTGAAGGCCGCCAAGATCATATCCGGTTCCACCTCCTGAACCTGAATCACCGCTTCCATTGGGTTGTGCAACCAGTGCTCTCACAACCGTGCCGGTAGAAGCATCTGCAGGCATGAGGAAGATGGCGATCCTGCCATTGTTGGCAGCTCTTTTTGCCGCATTGGGCTGATAGGTATTTAAATAATTCATATCATAAACGCCCAGCTGCACATTTATCACCAGGGTTTTACCGGCCGCAGCGTATTGAGCCATGGTTGCACTCAGCCAGTTCTGCAGATTCTGGGCATTGAATGATTCACCAGTGGTGAGCATGGCTGATTTTTTAATTTTAATGTCTACACTTTGACCGCCCGGATTTGTAAACCCAAACTGGGCCATATAAGCAGGGAAGCGGTTGATACATGCCTGGGCCGAATCGATATTTACGGCTCTGCCGCCGGTATCTGTTTCCATTTTATCATGATTTACGATAAATAGATCAGCAGGCTTAGGTGCACGTGATGCATGACTAATATTTCTGAAAGAAAAAAGAAAAACAGTGGAAAACAGGAGAAGGTGTGGGATGGTAGTTTTTTGTAACATATACAAGGTTTTGATTCTGACTTTAAAATACGTAGAATCTGAATCACCCGAACGCATACGGAAAGAAACGGGATTAAACACGAGGGTACCGGGAAAAATACCCGGATCAGAATCCTGTTTTATCCCATTGTATAGGGTTATTAAACGGTCTAAGTTTGTTCTCGAAGCCCTGAAACCTAAACCATCAACCATTACCTTATCCAATACGTATTACCGTTGAAGACATTTTGAACTTTATCTCGTGGACTAGCAATCGTTTGGCTTTCCTGTTCTCAGGGAGGCCTTTTTTTTTCACTGATCACAAATTATTCTTTTGGGAGGTTATGGGTTATGAGATATGGGTTATGGGTTATGAATTATGGGTTATGAATTATGGGATATGAGTTATTTATTGGACTCATATCTCATAACCCATAACCCATAACTAGAATAAGGTAAGTTGCCGCTGAGTCCTGTTCTTAGGTAGCAGGTTCTTAAAATGAACTTCCTCAGGTGCTATCTGATAAAGCGCCGT
>DATHNR010000509.1:0-5327 GCA_035485835.1 Puia sp. | reverse complement strand
GGATCAGGCACCTCAGCTCGGTAAATCATCTGTAAAACAGGTAATTGCTGCGATGACCCTGGAAGAAAAAGCAAAACTGGTTGTGGGGATGGGATTCAGAATGCCAGGAAACGCACCTGCGAGAAGAGCAAATACCGACCGGTCTAAAAATGATTCGGTGAGTAAAGAAGGATTTCAACTTCCTCCGGTAGATCCTACCGATGCAGCAGTTCCTGAAAAAGTTGCAGGAGCTGCCGGAAGAACACATGCTATAACAAGATTAGGTATTCCAAGTATGACATTGTCTGACGGCCCAGCTGGTGTGCGGATTGATCCATTCAGAAATGGTGATAGTTCAAAATCCTATTATGCAACAGCTTTTCCGGTAGGGACACTGCTGGCTTCTTCCTGGGATACTGCCCTTGTTCAAAAAGTAGGAACCGCTTTTGGATCTGAAATCCGGGACTTTGGTGTCGACATTATTCTCGGACCCGGAATGAATATCCATAGAAATCCGCTTGGTGGAAGAAATTTTGAATATTTTTCTGAAGATCCTTTATTGACTGGAAAAATCGCTGCAGCCATGGTGAGAGGAATCCAATCCAATGGGGTAGGCACTTCAATCAAACATTTTGCAGCGAATAACCAGGAAACAAATCGTAACCAGGTCAATACGATCGTAAGTGAACGTGCACTCAGGGAAATTTATCTGAAAGGTTTTGAAATTGCAGTCAGGGAATCTTCTCCATGGACCGTCATGAGTTCTTACAATAAAATAAATGGTGTCTATACTTCCGAAACCGCAGAATTGCTTACCACCATCCTCCGGGACGAGTGGGGATTTAAAGGCTTAGTCATGTCGGATTGGTTTGGAGGCAGGGATCCGGTTGCGCAGGAGAATGCCGGAAACGATCTATTAATGCCAGGTACAGCGAATCAAACTAAGGCTATCATTAATGCTGTTGATTCCGGAAGACTGGACATTAAAATTCTGGACAGAAATGTGGAGAAAATTTTAAACATCATACTGATTTCGCCTTCTTTCAAAAAATATATGGCGTCAGAAAAACCTGACCTGAAAAATGATGCATCAATAACAAGGAATGCTGCAGCGGAAAGTATGATTCTACTCAAAAATGAAAACGGGTTGCCGATTTCAGCCAATAAGAAAATAGCGCTTTTTGGAAATAACTCCTATGTTTTAATCGCAGGTGGTACAGGTAGTGGTGACGTACATAAAGCTTATACAATCACATTGAAACAAGGTCTTCAAAATGCCGGTTATTTATTGAATGACAAGCTGGCAAGCGGTTATGAAGATTACATAAAAGTGCAAAATGCAAATCGCCCCAAACCCAGGAATTTCTTTATGCTTCCGCCACCCATTCCGGAAATGAAACAGGAAGCTGAATCTGTTAATCAGGCTGCGGAAGAATCCGATCTGGCGATTTTTACTCTGGGAAGAAATGCAGGAGAAGGAGCAGACCGGAAAGTTGAAAATGACTTTAATCTTTCAGATGATGAAAAAACGCTTTTGAAACAAATCTCAGAAGCATTTCATAAAAAAGGAAAGAACCTGATCGTTGTTTTGAACATAGGCGGCGTAATAGAAACAGCAAGCTGGAGAGATGAGGCCGATGCCATCCTTCTGGCATGGCAACCCGGACTGGAAGGTGGTAATTCAATGACAGACGTACTTTCTGGTAAACAAAATCCAGGTGGAAAACTGGCCACCAGCTTTCCATTAAAATATGATGATGTTCCATCCGCAAAAAACTTTCCCGGACATGAACTGGAACCGGCTTCTGCTGCTCCGGCAAACCCAATGAGAGGCCGACCTTCTGAAGTGATCTATGAAGATGGAATATATGTTGGATATCGTTATTACCAGAGCTTTCATTTAAAAACAGCATATCCGTTTGGTTATGGCATGTCTTATACCAAATTCAAATATTCCGACCTTACTTTAAGCAGCGCTTCATTCAAAGACAAATTACTGGTGAATGTAACAGTCACCAATACCGGAAATGTAGCAGGAAAGGAAGTTGTAGAATTATATTTATCCGCACCCGCCAGTAAAATAAACAAGCCGGAAGAGGAATTAAAAGGATTTACAAAAACCCGTTCATTAAATCCGGGAGAGTCGCAAACAGTTCAAATGATATTGGACGCTTCATCGCTGGCTTCTTTCGATACATCATTAACGAGATGGGTGGCAGATGCTGGAACTTATGAGGTTAAAATTGGTGCCAGCGTGGAAGATATCCGACTGACAAAAGATTTTACACTGGACAAAGAAATCCGGTTGCAAAAATTAAATAAAGTTCTCGTTCCACAGGTAGAGATTAAGGAGATGAAACCTTAGGTAATTATTACCAGAACTTAACGTAAAGCGCAGTTAGTAGCAGAAGAATTACAACAACCAATGAAATTATTTTCGGACTTAATTTAAACATGGTTTTATCGAGGATAAATGCCTTGGCATTTATTTTTGGACCTGCCAGGCTCATTACAACCATGATCAGAACGGTAAAGAAAAATGAAAGACCCATCGCAATGAGGAAAGGAATTTCAAAGACCTCTTTACCATTATGTAAAGTACCCGTATCATAAGCCGTATAAAACCAGGTATTATTTCCAAAAACCGCGGGCGCATATTCGTTAAAGAAAAGGCAGAAACCAACACCTGAAATAACACCGACGACAGCTGCAGCACCGGTTGTTCTTTTCCAGAACATTCCCAGCAGGAACATGGCAAAAACTCCGGGACTGATAAATCCTGTATATTTCTGAATATAGGTGAATCCTCCTGCACTGCTGATGCCCAAAACATCTTTCCATGTAAACATGATCGCTACGATCAGAGCAACTAATGCAACAGCACGCCCCATCCATACGGTCTTTTGTTCAGTAGCGTCTTTATTAATATATTTTTTATAAATATCAAGTGTATAGATCGTAGAGATACTGTTAATTTTCCCGGCGAGTGAAGCCACGATTGCGGCTGTAAGTGCAGCGATGGATAAACCTTTAAGACCAGCCGGCAAAAATCCTAATACAGCTGAGTAAGCATGATCCATATTTGCATGCTCCATGGATGGAAGATGACCCTGTTTCATCAATACATATGCTGCAATTCCGGGAAGCATTACAATCAGGGGCATTATCAGTTTGAGAAGTGCGGCAAACAACAAACCTGTTCGTGCTGTATTCAAATCCGCACCAAGCGCCCTCTGTGTGATATATTGATTGCATCCCCAGTAATTTAAATTTACAATCCACTGGCCTGCTGCATACATGAGTATGCCCGGAAGAAGCAGGTATTTATCAATTTCAATTTGCGGTGAATTCACCGTTGGCTTTTTGAATATCATATGAAAATGCTCAGGAGCCTGTTTCAATAAAGTGCTAAATCCTTCCATTGCGCCATGACCACCGCTGACTTTGTCCAATGCCATATAAGAAGTAGCGAGGCCGCCCAATATCAAAACAGTAACCTGGATCACATCTGTAAACCCGATTACCTTCATTCCACCCAGTGTAATAAAAATTGAAAAAACAGCAAGGGCGATCATAACGATATGGAGATAATCTATATTGGTTCCTTCCGGAAGTAGTCCGCTGATAGCAACTGCACCGAGATATAATATGGAAGTAAGGTTAACGAAGATGTAGATAAACAGCCAGAGAATGGCCATGATCATCGCTACCGTTTCATTATACCGCGTTTTAAGAAACTGCGGCATGGTATAGATTTTATTCTTAAGATAGATTGGGATAAACCAAATGGCAATGATGATTAGTGATAAGGCGGCTATCCACTCATATGCTGAAACGGCAACACCAACAAAAAAACCGTTACCGCTCATACCAATGAATTGTTCCGCTGAGATATTGGAAGCGATGAGACTGGCTCCGATGGCCCACCAGGTAAGAGAACCTTCAGCAAGAAAAAATCCTTTGGAATCGTGTTCCTTGCTTTTACGTTTGTGGTAGATCCAGTATCCGTAAGATCCGACTAATGCAAGATAGAGTACAAAAATCAGGTAATCTGAAAAAACCAGTTGATTATTCATATTTCAGCAATCGTGTTAATAGAAATTTACAGGCAAAGAATTATGTATTTAATCTGTAATACATGTCATTCCATTTCAATTCATTCTTGAATTGATAAATATCAGTATTCTTTCCAATTAATACAAACTCAATCCCCGCCATCACTGCAAAATCTTCAAGACATTCCACACTCAGGTTTTGGCTGTAGCAGGTATGATGCGCGCCACCGGCGAGTATCCATGCTGTACTGGCTGATTTAAAATCAGGCAGCGGTTTCCAAAGTACACGTGCGACCGGAAGATTTGGTAATGATTGGGGAGGTTTAACGGCTTCCACCGTATTTACGAGCATGCGAAACCGTTCACCCATATCAATAATTGAAGCATTTAATGCATTACCACTGCTTCCGTTAAAAACTAATCTTACAGGATCCTCTTTACCACCAATACCAAGGGGGTGTATTTCACAGGATGGTCTTTCTTCAGAAATAGAAGGACAAATTTCAAGCATATGTGCGCCCAGTACCATTTCATTTCCCGGTTCGAGATGATAAGTATAGTCTTCCATAAATGAATTTCCACCTGGCAATCCGGATGCCATTGTTTTTATTGCCCTCAACAGTGCGGCTGTTTTCCAGTCACCCTCTGCTGCAAATCCGAAACCAGCATGCATGAGCCTTTGTGTTGCTATTCCTGGTAGCTGTTTTAGTCCATGTAAATCTTCAAACGTATCAGTGAATCCTTTGAAGTTGCCGGCAAGCAGCATTTTTTTAATTCCCGATTCAATTCTTGCAGCCTCTCTCAAAGATTCGTTTCGCTTATTTCCTTTTTTCAGTTCAGACGCAATATTATATTGCTGTTCATATTCATCCAATAGTAAATTCAATTCCATGTCAGATACTGACCGTATAGATTCAATAAGGTCACCTACACCATAAGTATTTACCGAGTAGCCGAATTTTATTTCTGCTTCAACTTTATCTCCTTCAGTAACGGCAACCTGTCGCATATTATCGCCAAACCTTAAAAACTTTGCACCCTGTAAATCATTCCAACCGGCTGCGGCTCTTGTCCACCAGGAAATTTGCTGTATCAATTGAGGATCCTGCCAATGACCTGATACGACTTTTCGCTGTATACGCATACGACTCATCATGAATCCAAATTCCCGGTCACCGTGGGCAGACTGATTCAGATTCATAAAATCCATATCAATGGTATTCCATGGAATATCCCTGTTAAACTGTGTGTGTAAATGAAGTATGGGTTTCCTTAAAATCTTTAATCCGTTAA
>DATHNR010000508.1:0-2343 GCA_035485835.1 Puia sp. | reverse complement strand
TATTAAAATGAAATATTCTTTATTCATATGCTGTCTGATTTTCTTGTCTGCATGTTCATCAAATGAAAATAAAAAAGTAGAAAACGATCCAAAAGATCTGACGCCTTCATACAAACAAGCTGCTGTAAAAAAATCCGGCGTTGCCACAATGATAAAATTACCGGCGCAACTTTTCGCATACCAGGAAGTCAGCATTTTTCCTAAAGTAAACGGGTATGTAAAGAACGTGAATGTAGATATTGGCTCGGAGGTTCGCGAAGGCCAACTTCTTATGGTATTGGATGCTCCTGAAATCGTACAGGCCGTCGCCCAGGCAAGAGAAAAGTATGCGCAGGCAAAAGCAGGGTACAGTATTGACAAGGAAAATTATGCTCGTTTGTTGGAGGCTTCTCTAACTGCAGGTGCTGTATCTCCACTGGATCTTTCATCTGCCAGGTCAAAAATGGAAGCCGACAGTGCCTTGGCCAATGCAGAGAAAACTAACTGGCAGATACAGCAAACCATGCAGGAATACCTGAATGTGGTTGCTCCTTTTAATGGAATCATCACCGAACGAAATGTTTTTCCCGGAGAACTGGTGAATGCAGCTTCCAAAGACCGTCCCATGCTTGAATTAAAAGAAATTAAACTTTTACGATTGAAAGTGGATGTTCCTGAAGCTTTTGCTGGTTCATTCAGAAAAAACGATACAATTTCTTTTTATACAAGTGCTTTCCCGGGAAAGAAAATTACGGGTCGTATCGCGCGTCAGTCCATGAATATAAATGCCCAGCTCAGGTCTGAAAGAATAGAAGCTGATATCGAAAATAAGAATGAGAATCTTCAGCCGGGTATGTATGCAGATGTTGTTTTATATTCCCTGGGTAATATAAATGCACTTTCAGTACCCCGATCAGCTGTTGTAATTTCTACAGAAGGAAAATATGTGATCGCTGTAAGAAATGGGAAAAATACTAAAGTAGATGTCCTGACAGGTAATGAAACTAAAGACAGTATAGAAATCTTTGGTCAGATTCAGGCAGGTGAGAGTGTGATTGAAAATGCGAATGATGAAATACATATCGATGGCCGTTGACGGTTAACCGTAGTTCTTTGCGTTAAGCGTTGCGCGTTAAGCGTTAAGCGTTGCGCGTTAAGCACAAAGCTGGTACACAATTTGTCATGTTGTACTGATCCAATACCTGCTCTATGAAAAAACCTATTCGTATTTTTACGTTTGTAATATTACTAGGTCTTATTGCATGTTCTAAAAAAGTAGTTGATAGCAATGACCCCAAAAATAATGGCAACGATTCAACAACAGGTACTTCGCAATCTTGCAATGCCATTCAATCAGATTTTTTAAACATAACTATTTTTCCTTCAGACAATTCCTGGAATCAGGATATTTCTGCTGCCGCAGTGGATCCCAACAGCAGTCAGATACTTTCTTCCTATTCTTCTTCCGGCCTGAAAGCAGATTTCGGGAGTGGATTATGGGATAATGCACCAATCGGAATTCCTTTCGTTGTCGTTTGTGGAAATCAGAAAAAAGTCTCCATTGTTTTTCGTGCAAATGGTTATGATGGCAATTACGGAGATGAAAGCGATCCGGGTCCATATCCTGTTCCATTGAATGCACCCATCGAAGGAGACGGGCAGGGCGATTCTCATGTACTGGTTGTGGATAAGGATAATGATATGTTGTACGAATTATATAATGCGAGTGTAAACGGCGATCATTGGGAAGCTTCTTCCGGAGCAGTATTCAACCTTGCATCGGATGCACTCCGCCCGGATGGCTGGACATCTGCTGATGCAGCCGGGCTTCCTATTTTTCCGGGACTTGTAAAATATGATGAAGTAGCAAGCGGAGTGATTCATCACCCTATACGATTTACGCTGACTTCATCGAATGTAAAATCTGCATATATTTCTCCGGCAACTCATAAAGTGAATAGCAGCGGTGGACAATATTCACTTCCTTTCGGAGCGAAGATCCGGTTGAAAGGAGGTTTTGATGTCAGTGGGTTTCCTGCCAACGACCAGGTCATTTTGAATGCAATGAAAAAATACGGATTGATCCTTGCCGATATTGGAAGCAATATGTATATCAGCGGATCGCCGGACGAACGCTGGAATAATGACGAACTTCAAAAATTAGGAAATGTAAAAGCTTCTGATTTTGAAGTTGTGGTATCCAACTAAATAATATTTTTTTTTATATCTCCCACGCGCAATTGGGCCGTTAACAATTAATTAAAGGCAAGTTGGGATTATAAACTGTTATCTGATAAGTTTTGCTTGAAGCAATGGATCCATCAGTAACAGCTAAGGTAATTGAATACGTCTGCGCCATAGTAT
>DATHNR010000507.1:0-7288 GCA_035485835.1 Puia sp. | reverse complement strand
AATTAAACACGGACGCTCCAAATTTTCATTTGGAATTCGCCTGATGAGTTCAATTAATTGTCTGTTATAAACGGTCCAAAAATTAATTATTTGTTGCCTGTCAATTTGCTGGTAAAAATTATAGCTGTTCCATTTGTTCTGGTCATAGACGATGTTGGGTTTATCTTCAAATTGTACGCGTACAAAACGCTGATGATTATTAGTTGCGCTATCAATCAGGTGCCCGATAATTTCTTTCTTACTCCACTTTTCCGGTTTAACCTTTTCGCTGAAAGAGTGATCGTCTATATTCGTTAATAATACTGGAATAGTGTCACACAAATATTCCAGTCTGTCACCGGCGTTTTTTATCATATGAAGCCTATTGAATTATTATTATATTTTTCACTCTTTTCAAATTTTAAAATCATCATCATTAAGAAAAGAGAAATAAAAGCATCAACCGCCGGGTATGAATAACTAAATGGGTTATTGCAATGCCAGTCAGTAAAGACGACACCCAGCATGATAATCATTAAACCAAGTGCTGCAATGGTTCCGGTCTTTAATTTGAAATGAAGCAGGATTCCTATACCACCCAAAGTTTCAGCTATCATTATGACAAATAAAAACCATTTCGTATATCCATAATGTGCAAATTGGTCGACCAAATCATCAAAGTTTTTTAGTTTATAACCGGTTTCAATTATAAATGAAAAGCCATTGATAATAATTATAGCCCATAAAGTTCTTTCAGTTATTTTATGCAAGGGATAATCTGCCGTAGAATTAATTCTTGCATTGGACCCCTTTAAAATATGGGTCATCAGATATCCTATAAGTAAATAGCTTATCGATTTCCCCCAGTTAAGTACAAACACCAATGCCGTCATTATCCCAGCTTTTTGAATATTGGCAAAATTTACCATGGCAGCATTCAGAATTAAAAGAGAAGCTATTACAATATAAACCCCGGATAAGAAATAATCCAGGCTTTTATTCAGTCTAAAATAAATTCCCATCAATGCACCGGATATTAACGCAGCAACGAAAATTAATATTTGCATAACCCACAATTAAGGTAAGGTGTGATAAAATGAAATTATACTTTATTACTTCAATAGTTATCACCCTTCAAGGGGGGAACTTGTTCAGGACTCAAAATGGCAGCTTCAGTCGCCGATTCGTCCACTTTGTTATCTTTCTATTGGAAACAAGAAGGGTAAAGAATAATTTCAGATACAAATTATTCATGAAAAAATTCAAATTATGACTGATATAAAACTTGCCCTGCATCCGGCTGACCATCAGCAGGGAAATCCGAATGCCGGGATCCTCTTAATTGAATACGGAGATTACGAATGCCCTTATTGCGGGCGTGCATATCCGCTGCTAAAAAGATTACTGAAAGAAAAAGGTAAAGAATTTCAATTTGTATTTCGAAATTTTCCTCTGCGTGAGATTCATCCTTACGCTTATGCAGCTGCAGTGACTGCCGAAGCGGCTGGAAAACAGGGGAAGTTCTGGGAAATGCATGATCAGATTTTCGAGAATCAGGAAAAACTCAATGCCGGTTTTCTATTGTCTTTGTCGAGACGCCTGAATCTCGACGATACCCGGTTTGCGAAAGATTCAAAAAGCGCGGAGATAAAAGCTAAAATAGAGGGAGACTTCGAAAGTGGAATTCGTAGCGGCGTGAATGGAACACCTTCATTTTTTGTCAATGGTAAAAAACTGCAGACCTACGACGAGACCTACGAATCCCTGCTCCACGGCATTGAGCGGAAATCGGAAATAACATTCTGAGAATAGTTCATTCTGAACGAAGGCTATTTATTGGATTCGCCACCGCTGCTTTAATGGCCTGAATGCTGATGGTAAGCAAAGCAATGAACAACGCGATCAAGGTGGTACCAACAAATACAACCCAGCTTATATTTGTACGATAGGCGAAACTTTGCAGCCATTTATTCATCACAAGCCAGGCAAGCGGAGATGCAATGACCGCTGCAATAATAACCAGCTTCAAAAAATCTGTTGATAGCAATCCGACGATATTTGTAATGCTTGCTCCCAATACTTTGCGAACGCCAATTTCTTTTATACGCTGCTCAGCGCTAAAAGTCGCCAGTCCAAACAGGCCTAAACAGGAAATAAGAATGGCAACGATGGTAAAATCTTCCACTATAGACGAAAGTCTGTTTTCAGCGTCATAATTTTTCTGGAAATCCTTATCCAAAAAACTATAATCAAAAGGTTCTCCTGCATTGATTCGCTGCCATGTATTTTGAATAGACTGCAGGGCGGCGTTTATATTGCCCGTTTTGGTATGCACAACCATATAATTAAATAACGGCGGTGTGTTGAGTTGAAATCCATAAGGCCCGATGGGCAGGTGCAAATCTTCATAGTGAAAATCTTTTACAACACCTATGATGTTAAAATTGTAGGTACTATCATTAAAAGTGAAGTGAAGTTTTTGATTCACTGCCTTTTCCGGAGTTGCAAATCCAAATAATTTGGTCGCAGTTTCATTTAAAACGATTGTTCCCGTAGTATCCTGAGTGTAATATTCGTCTGAATATATTCTTCCTGCAACTGGTTTTATATTGAGTGTTTGCAAATAATGCGGATCGATATAATTCATCTTTACATCTCTTGCAATTTGCATATTCTCTCCGTCCTTAAAAAAAAGATTGTCAGACAGGTTTGCGATACCAGGATAAAACAGGGAGGCACCGGCATTGGTAACTTCCGCTTTTTTTAATAATTCATTTTTAAGGGTAGTATATAAGTCTTTTGCTTTGCCACTGCGTAAAGGAATTATAACCTGTTGGTCTTTTTCAAAACCCAGATCGGCAGAACGCAGGTATTTCATTTGACTGGAAATAACTATGGATGCAACGATAAGGACAATGGAAACAACAAATTGAAAAACCACCAGGACTTTTCTTAACGAAACGGCAGCCAGTGAGTTTGAAAACTTGCCTTTCAATACTTTGGAGGGATTAAAAGACGACAAATAAAAGGCCGGGTAACTTCCCGCAATTAAACCGGTAAGAATTGCCAGTCCGATGAATGCAATAAAAAGAATAACATTATTAGATAACGAAAAAGATAAATTCCTGCCGGAAATGACATTAAAGGAAGGAATTAGCATTGCGGTGAATGCAAATGCAAGCAGTAGTGCAAACAAACTCATTAAAATGGCTTCCCCGAGAAATTGTGTTATCAGTAAATGTTTTTCTGCACCCAGTACTTTTCTGATACCCACTTCTGAAGAACGTTTTGCCGATTGTGCTGTGGCAAGATTCATAAAATTAATGCAGGCGATCAGCAGCGTAAACAATGCAATGGAAGCGAGTATGTATAAATAGGTCAAACTGCCACCGCTCGTAACATTATCTTTTACATCTTCGTTCAGGTGAATATTTTTTAGTGGAACTAAAAACTGTTTTTTGTTGAAACCGAAGGCCTTTAATTTTTTGCCCGCATATTGTTCTATAAATTGTGGAAACTTCGCTTCCAGTTTTTTTACATCCGTACCGGGTTTTAATTGCAGGTAAGTAAAGAATAGATTGTTCGTTGCAAGATCATCACCCTGTCGTTTAATCATATCTGCCACGTTCCCACCCATCATGCTCATGAAAAACCTGCCATCGATATGTGAAGGTTTATTGATTGGCCTGAAAACTCCGGTCACTAAATAATCATGGTCACCGTTCGTGCTGCTGCTAATATGTAATACTTTATTCAATGCGGGCTGATCTCCAAATATTTTCTTCGCTATTTCATCATTTAATACGATTGCATTCGGATTATTTAAGGCTGTTGCAGGGTTGCCTTCAACAAAATCATATGTGAACATTTGAAAGTAAGTGGAGTCCGCCAGATAGCCCTTTGTTTCATAAAATGATTTTGCTTCACCATTCTTACTATTGTACTGTAACAGCGTTTTGTCTTCAGAGAATAGCCTTGCAAGCCTGGTGGTTTGTTTAATTTCCGGAAAAACGTTTTGCATTGTTCGGGCCATTGCGGCAGGTGTGTTTGGCAATTTTGAAAAGTTGCCAATGCCGATAAACTCGGTTCCCAACTGATATATATTGTCGCCATTTACCTGGTAAGCATCGTAACTGGTTTCATTTAAAATATACAATGTTATCAGCATGCAACAGGTTAACCCGACTGATAAGCCAATAATGTTAATAAAGGAAAACATTTTACTTTTTACCACATTTCTCCAGGCCGTTTTTATATAAGATTTAAGCATAAAAGGAAAGTTGGAAATTTAATGTCAATAGCTATGCCAGTCCTTAAACACCTTGCAGACTATAGTTTTAAATTATAGTTCATTGAAATAGTGTCCGGATTTGAACAGGTATCCTTTCAGAAACGTACAGAGTACCATGCGCATTAGACCTTACGCATTAAGCCTGATCCGTTTTTTACAGGGATATCGTTTTTTAGCCTGTGACTGCACAAATATGCCATCAATTTTAAGTGATCTTTCGGAGTCACTTCGTAGGCTACGAAAGATTTATTTTTTAAGTTTTTTGGAGGTTTCAGATGACCGGAAGGCATATTTGACCCACTGTTAAAACAGTTTCCTTTCAGGTTTCTTTCAGGTTTCCTTCAGTTTTATAGCGGATTTCCGAAAGAAACCTGAAAGAACTCCGAAAGAACATTAAAAGAAATATGCCTGAAATGTATCTTTTGGGTGAAACAGCGATTCCAAAAAAATCTTTCAGAGCCTACGAAGTGACTACGAAACCAGGCTTCAAACTCTTATAGATTTGGGAACGACCCCGGTATTCTTTTTGAAGAAGTTGTTGAAGTAAGTCGGATATTCAAAGCCTAATGCATAGGCAATTTCAGATACATTCCAGTCGGTAAATTGGAGTAGCGCTTTGGCTTCGTTTATGATTCTTTCGGCAATATGAACAGTTGTAGGCTTTCCTGTGACCTCTTTTGCGGAATTATTCAAATGATTGATATGAACGGATAAATTTTTTGCATAATCCTGGGCTGTTCTTAATTCCAATGGACGTTCTAAGCTTTCAATTGGAAACTGCCTTTCCATTAGCTCAAAGAAAACTGCGGTTATTCTCTCTTTCGCTCCAATGTGTTTAACATTTGTCTCGGCTGGTTTCATCTTTAAAGCTTCATGAACAATCAGGTTGATATAGTTTCGAATAAGTTCATCCTTATAGAAGTAAGTTGTATCCTGCTCTTCAATCATTTTTTGAAAAAGATTTGCGAATGTGTTCCATTGGCACAAATATTCGGTTAATAAAACCAAATCATAATCTTACTTAAAATCAGCTTAGGCTGCTTCTGAATTCATTGGGGGTATGGCCGACCCGCTGTTTAAACAATCGGGTGAAATGCTGGGGGTACTTAAATCCTAATTCGTAAGCGATCTGATTAACCGATTTGCTCCGGTCAAATATTCTTTCTTTGGCTTCGTCAATCAATTTTGATTGTATGTACTCCTGTGCTGTTTTTCCTGTTTCTTTCTTAATCAGGTCCCCAAAATAGCTGGGAGATAAATGCAATTCACCGGCACAATATGCCACTGAAGGAAATCCAATATGCTGCGGTTGTTCCGAACGGAAATAGTTGTTTAAAAGTGTTTCAAATCTTTCCAGAATTCCTTTATGCACGGTATCACGCGTGAGAAACTGACGATCGTAAAAACGAACACAATAGTCCAGGAACAATTCAATATTAGATACGATCAGTCTTTTGCTGTGTTTATCAAGAGCACGTTCCAGTTCGTATTTAATTTTTGAAAAACAATCCAATACAATATTCCTTTCCAGTTCTGAGACATGTAAGGCTTCGCTGGACTGATAGCTAAAAAAATTATAATCCTGAATATGTTTACCAAGCAATGTGCCATGCACTAAATCGGGATGAAAAATCAATGCATAACCTTTCGGTTGATACGTTTCTCCATTACTATTCATGCCTGCTACCTGACCTGGTGCAAGAAATACCAATGTTCCCTCCTGATAGTCGTAGGTCTGCCGGCCATAAACCAGGTCGCCGCACTTAACATCTTTTAAAAAAATTGTATAGAAACCGAAATACATGCGGGATCCCTGACGAGGTAATGCTTTTGACAAATCAACAACACTGACCAGCGGATGAAGGGTAGGGTTGTTGTTAAATACATTATAATCATTTATAGATTCGAAGCGCTTTATTTTATGATCCATACAACCTTCTTTTTGTCCGCATTAAAATTAACGCATTAAACATCTCCTCATCAATGCGTTTTGGTCAATCAGCAATATTGGTAGATAATACAGCAATCTATATACCATCCTGTCAAAAAAATTGGTTCACATTGCAGTGTTGGCGAGGATTCAACAATTATGACAGGACGATCCGCGCCATATTAAAATAATCACGATGAAGGAAATCAAACCTATTATTTTATTTCTGACAGTAATTTTTTCGCACCACTCTTCTGTTCATGCTGCCCTGCCAGATAGTCCGACGGTGAGGGTAAATTCCGGTATTTTACGTGGAGTGACCGAAGGGCAGGTCTCCAGTTTTAAAGGTATTCCCTATGCTGCAGCGCCTGTTGGTGAATATCGATGGCGACCTCCACAACCTGTTCCCACGTGGAATGGAGTACGCGATGCGAGTAAGTATGGTGCAGACTGCGCCCAGATGGGCTTTCCGCGTGGCGCCGATTCCATCTCTAAAACTTCTTCGGAAGATTGCCTGTTTCTAAACGTGTGGACACCTGCCGGAACCAAACAAGGTGCAAAATTGCCAGTGATGATATGGATTCATGGTGGCGGGTTTGTATTCGGCAGTGGTGCCTTTCCTGATTTTTCCGGTGAACAATTTACAAAGCACGGTGTCATTTTAGTTTCCATCAACTATCGACTCGGGCGACTTGGTTTCTTTGCTTTTCCTGCCCTGAGTAAAGAGCATCCGGAAGAACCAAAAGGCAATTATGCTTACATGGACCAGATTGCCGCACTTAAATGGGTTCAGCAAAATATCGACGCCTTTGGAGGTGACCCAAAGAATGTGACCATCTTCGGTGAATCAGCAGGTGGCGTCTCAGTACATTCCCTGCTTACAATACCGGATGCGAAAGGTCTTTTCCAAAAAGCGATCAGTGAGTCTGGCGGTGGCAGGGATGGTGTGTTAACCGGTAGGCCGATCAATAAAGAAAACGCTGATTTTTATTATCCTGTTTCGGCAGAAACAATCGGAATAAACTTTGCGCACAAACATGGTATTGATGGAACTAATGCTGCCGCCCTGGCTAAACTTCGTGCACTCA
>DATHNR010000506.1:0-6122 GCA_035485835.1 Puia sp. | reverse complement strand
CAACCATTGTTACTGCACCCAATGATAATCTCAAACTTATGCCTGGCATGACTGCGAATATTTTTATTTATACAAAGGAAGTTGACAGCGCCATGTTGATTTCTTCCAAAGACCTTAAGTTTAAACCTGATCCATCACTGGCTGACCAATATAAAATTTTACCACATCCCGAATCTGCGAAAACGAAACAAAATGCCCAGGGCACGAAGAATGGCACGGCTGCGGGTTCATCCAAACGTAAAGCAGGTAATTTATCTGACAGCAGTGCAAAGAAAAAAACCGTTGCATTTGTATGGGTGCAATACGGTGACAGCCTCGAAGAGAAAAAAATTCATACCGGTCTGAATGATGATACGCATGTGGAAGTACTGGACGGATTGACGCTAAGTGACAGCGTGGTTACGGGTGTCAGTCAGGCAGGCAGTAAAACGACATCTGTCTCCAGCGCTCCTCCCAAAAGTCCTTTCATGCCGGCAAGACAACAAAGCCCCAGGCCAAAAAGCAATAGATGAGTAATAAAATTCTGGAATTAAAAAATATAAAGCGGGAATTCATTATGGGAAGTGAAACCGTGAGAGCTTTGAAAGATGTAAGTTTTGAAGTAGCAACTGGAGAATTTGTTACGATCATGGGTGCAAGCGGTTCAGGGAAAACCACATTGCTTAACATGCTGGGTTGTCTCGATAAACAAACTGCTGGTATTTACCTGCTGGATGGAGTTGATGTTGGAAAACTTTCCAGAAATGAACTCGCACATTTGAGAAATAATAAAATAGGATTTGTTTTCCAGTCATATAACCTGCTGCCCCGTACTTCGGCTCTGGAAAATGTTGAATTGCCTTTAATGTATAATCGCGCAGTAAAAACAAAAGACAGAAAAGACCGGGCGGTTAAGGCTTTGGAAGCTGTAGACCTGGCCAACAGGCTCGATCACAAGCCAAACCAACTATCCGGAGGTCAGCAACAACGTGTAGCTATAGCTAGAGCTTTAATAAATGAACCCGTTATGATACTCGCCGATGAAGCAACCGGCAACCTGGACACAAAAGCTTCGTTCAGTATAATGGCACTCTTGCAGGAATTGAATCAGAACCATGGGAAAACAATTGTATTCGTTACTCATGAACCTGATATCGCTGAATTCAGCAGCCGTACCATAACCCTGAAGGATGGAAAAGTCATTAAGGATCATGTGAATGAAAATAAAAAAAATGCCAAAGATGCATTGGCCGCATTGCCAGCAGACGATGAAGCTTAAGTATAGATTGTTATGAATTTTATTAACCTTATCCGGATTGCCTTTAAAGCATTGCTGCGAAATAAATTGCGGGCTTTCCTCACGATGCTGGGGATCATCATAGGAGTTGCCTCTGTTATTGCGATGGTAGCCATCGGTCAGGGCTCCAAGCAGAGTATTCAGGCTCAATTATCCGGAATGGGTTCGAATATGATTGTGATTCGTCCCAACAGCAATGTTACCGGAGGAGTCCGCCTGGACGCAACATCTGTTCAAACATTAACCTTAAATGATGTTGTCGCACTGCAAAAAAAATCAACTTATCTGAGCGCCGTATCTCCATCTGCAACGGCAAAAGGCCAGGTAATATATGGCAACAATAACTGGTCGACCACCATCCAGGGTGTAAATAATTTCTACCTCGATACCATTCGCCAATGGTCTTTAACTGCAGGAAATGAATTTACAGATAAGGATATTGCATCAGAAGCAAAGGTCTGCCTGTTGGGTCAAACTGTCGTGACCAATCTTTTTACCAATGGGGAAAATCCGGTTGGCAAGTATATTCGTTTTGCACAAATACCATTTTTGGTTATTGGTATTTTATCACCAAAAGGAGCCAACGCTTTTGGACAGGATCAGGATGATATTATAATTGCGCCTTATACTACGGTTCAGAAAAGAATTTTATCTACCATCTATTTCCAAAATATTTATGCATCGGCGAAAGATGAATCATCTACCGTTCAGGCCTCAACGGAAATATCGCAGATCCTGAGGGATTCACACAGACTTAAATCTACGGACGATGATGATTTCGCAGTCAGGACCATGGAAGAACTCATCAACACATTCAGCTCCACCAGCCAGCTTCTGACCATCCTGCTTGCAGTTATTGCAGGCATTTCTTTATTGGTCGGTGGAATCGGGATCATGAATATCATGTATGTTTCTGTAACAGAAAGAACCCGTGAAATAGGATTGCGAATGGCCATTGGGGCAACCGGCTGGGATATTTTATTGCAATTCCTCACGGAAGCGATCATGATAAGTATCACAGGTGCTGTGATCGGAGTTATGCTGGGTATCACCGCCTCGAAGCTTGTGACGCTGTTTTTATCCTGGCCAACTTTGATTACGGAATTCTCTATTATATTATCTTTTATGGTCTGCGTAATAACAGGTGTTTTTTTTGGATACTACCCTGCCCAGAAAGCATCCAGACTGGATCCTATCGAAGCATTGCGATATGAGTAAGATCAAATGCCGGCAGCATTTATTCAATAATTTTTATCTTTAACCTCTACCCCAATGACAGTTGCAAACAAATTAATTTATAAGAAGAGAAAAATCTGGGAACCGCTGCCTTCCATCCAGGAAAGAATGGATTTAGGTAAAAATCAGCGATTAACAACTCCCCGCGAAGCCCATGCAACGATGGCGCCTGGTGAAAGACGCGCGGATCCTATTCAACTATTGATTGATTTGGATGCCGGAAGGGTTCCAAAACTTATTCCCATAAGATATGGCAGGATGCTGCAGTCACCCTTTGCTTTTCTCAGGGGTTCAGCAGTTGTAATGGCAGAAGATTTATTCAATACTCCCTGCAGTGATATTTATGTTCAGTGCTGCGGCGACTGCCACCTGATGAATTTCGGAGGGTATGCGACACCCGAAAGAAACCAGGTATTTGATATCAATGATTTTGATGAAACACTGCCGGCTCCCTTTGAATGGGATGTTAAAAGACTGGCAGCAAGTGTTGTCGTCGCAGGCAGGTATAAGCAATTCACTGCTAAAGAAATAAAGAAGGCTGCATTTGAAACGGTAAAAACATATACTGATGAAATAAATGCATTCGCCGGGATGCGGCAGCTTGAAGTATGGTACAACAGACTCGACGAAGCTACTGTTATTAAAATGTTCAGGACCGACAGGGATTTTGTAAGAAGAGTTAAAAAGATTACCGAAAAAGCAAGACACCATACCCATGAATTTGTATTTCCCAGACTTTCCGAAATAAAAAATGGTAAAAGAAGAATTCTTGACGACCCACCGCTGATTTATCACCCGGAAGACAGTGATAAGATGATTGAATCGGGGAATGTTTTTTTTGATGAATATTATGATAGTTTAACAGACGACAAAAAATCATTACTTGACAGGTACAGACTCGAGGATATCGCATTGAAAGTAGTCGGTGTCGGAAGTGTAGGAACCCGATGCCTGATCGGGCTTTTCAATGTAAGCGATGAGGACGCGATCATACTTCAATTCAAGGAAGGCAAAGAATCTGTTTTGGAAAAATATGCCGGTAAATCGGCTTATGGAAACCATGGAGAACGAATTGTAAACGGTCAGCGTTTAATGCAGACCGTGAGTGATATTTTCCTGGGATGGACAAATAGTAAAAGCGGATTCGACTTTTACGTCCGGCAGCTAAGGGATATGAAAGCAAGTGCCAATATTGAACTCTTCACGCCGGTAATCCTGAAAGATTATTCTTCTATGTGTGGCTGGACACTGGCTAAGTCACATGCCAAAGCAGGTCGATCACCGGAGATAGCCGGCTACATTGGAAAATCAGATGCTTTTGCTGCGGCGGTTACTGAATTTGCCATAAAGTATGCCGATCAGACTGAAAAAGATTATAAGCTATTGGTTACTGCGGAAAAAGATAAACGCATTGTAGCCGAGCGTGGCAAATAATTTTACCTGGTTACAAATATTCCGGATGCAAAATCATTACTGTTATTGGAAATGTTCACAGGGTTGCCATTTATCCAAACCGTGGCAACAGAAAGCAGCGTTGTCGCGGATACGCTTGAACCTGCGATGTAAATAGTTGTAGTATCCCGTGGAGATGGCGGAGGCGGAGGAGTCCAGTTTACTTCAGTTTTATTGCAGGCGTAAAATCCGATGATCAGAAATAATATGATTAAATAATGGAATAACAGGACAAGGTTTGTGTCCGTAATAGAATTTAAAATGGATGTTACTTTTTTCATGATGCTGATTTTGAGTTTTGGTTGGGAATAAGTTCATGTTTATTCTTCTGTTTGAGTTATCGCATTCTCATCTTTCAGATCTTTTGCATCCGGGAGCAATACTGTTGCAGAAATATCTGAACCTGCTTCTTTGATTTTCGCAGTTATCCGGGGAAGTATCTGGGGAGAGGCGTTTTTCGCCCCGGTTTTACTGCATGCATAAAATCCGAGGAGTAAAAAAAATATTATTGAACAATGTGATAAAAGTTCAAGGTTTATATCTGTGATCGCGTTTAAAATGGATGTTTTCATTTTCATCACGATTAATTTGGGTTAGAAAAATCAATAACCAAATCTAGTTCCGGGTGTAAGCTGTTCCTAATTGATAAATAAGGGCTCTTATGGATTATAAGTGATTATTCCCGAGACGCTATGTAAGAGGACGGATGATTTTTGTATTTTGCAAAAAAAGTCCATTTGATTGCCGTGTGAGGCAGGAATTGCAAATCAGCCAATAGATTTTTGCAGTATTTACTAATATTAAACTATTTACTATACTTGCACCTTTTAGGAATAACTTTGAAACTCATATGAAACGAATCTTTCTTCTCGTCCTGGTTTTGACAAGTTTTGAACTTGTGTCTCATGCACAAATTGCATTTGTGGATACAAGGTATATTCTGAACAAAATGCCCAGTTACAGGGATTCAGTGGCAAAAATTAATCAGCTGGGTATTATCTGGCAGAAAGAAATTGATGATAAACAAGTCATTCTTGATAAAATGATCAATGATTTTGAGCGGGATGAAGTAATGCTGAGTGACAGTATAAAGAAAGACAGGTCAAATGATCTTTATTATCACCAGAAAGAAGTGCGCGATCTGCAGCGAATGCGGTTTGGATATCAGGGAGACCTGTTCAAAAAAAAGCAGGAACTTTTAAAACCTATAGAAGACTCCGTAAATAATATAGTTAAACAAACTGCCGCAAGGCTGAATTATAAAATTGTTTTGGACAAGAGCCAGGGAATTACAGTCATGTTTGCCAATCCCAAACTTGATATTACCGATGAAGTGCTGAAGGATCTTGGGATGCAATAAAACAAAAAGGGCCGCTTGCTGCGGCCCCGTTACCATGAAGGTCATATCGGTTATGTAGTTCTATAAAACATTCACCAAACCTGTATACAGGCTTTCTGAAGTTCTGTTCCTGTCTGCAGACACAAATCCGATGTATGTCTGAACAGGTTTTCCTGTAAAGGAAGCTACTTCCAATGTGCAGGTGCCGGCATTTCTCATGGCGATATTTCCCTGGTATACCCAGTGATTCAATTCCTCAAGATAGACTGCGACAAAAGCGCCGTCAGAACTGAGAGCCTGATTAATTCCACTGTTGTCAGTCCAGTTGAACACCAGTTTTCCCGTTTCTTTCGAAACTACTGACGGTGTGCCCGCATTGGCAAGACTGCCTTTACTAAGGAGAATCCTGCTATAGTCTATTGTATATGCAGGATATTCTCCAATGACCGCTCCTCTGATCGAGTTATCGGAAAACGCCCGGTTAAAACCGGACATCATTCCCTGAGCGGATTTTCTGTAAGTCAGATTCAGCAAATCAGTGATTGGCCGGAGAAATTTATTCATCACCCTAAATTTCACCTGGTTCGCTATTTGCGATTCAGAAGACTTACCCCTTTTTCTTGGGGGTCTGCTACGGATTACGTTTTTGCGTTTCCATTTGCTCCCAACGGCCGTTCCTAACGTACCGCTGAACCCCCCTAAGAATCCTTCATTTAAGGTTCCCATGGGTTGGATTTTAAAAGTTAAAAAATAAAAATGTCTATGTCAGCCATTCAGACAGGCATTGCGTTTCAACAAATCGGTGGGTGTTTATTCATT
>DATHNR010000505.1:0-3337 GCA_035485835.1 Puia sp. | reverse complement strand
TTGCGTGTTCCAAATCTGCACCTCAAACTCCGTCATGTACCGCAACTCCACCTGCAGATGATTCTTCTGCATTGGTGAAATTTGCAGGAGATACCATTCCACTGACCAAGGATACGAGCGGTTTATACTATCACATTATTGACTCAGGTTCTGCAACCAGCAAACCTCAAAATATTAACAGGCTCGTGGTAACTTATGTTGCCCGGACCATACCATCGAATACGACTTTCGATTCTGCTGTCAATTCAAATTTAAATAATACAGTACTTGGCGATTTGATTTATGGGTGGCAATTAGGTTTACCGAAAATCGGGGTAGGAGGTCATATACAATTATTTATACCTTCAGCGTATGCCTGGGGATGTACCGGTTATGGTCCGGTGCCCGCAAATACACCCGTATTTTTTGATATTCAGCTGATTGCTGTGAATTAGTTTTCCCTAACTTACGTTTCTAAAATTTTTACATTTATGAAACGCACAGCCACTGCAATTTGGAATGGATCCGGTAAGGATGGTAAGGGAACATTAACTACTCAAAGCAATACTTTAAATAAAACCCAGTACTCATATAAGTCCCGTTTTGAAGACGGCGTTGGAACCAATCCTGAAGAGCTTATAGCTGCGGCTCATGCAGGTTGTTTTGCGATGAAACTGAGTTTTGTATTACAGGCATTGGGTATTACTCCTGATAGCCTGGACGTTCAGGGAGAAGTTACGCTGGATAATGGAGCCATCACTCAATCTGCTCTAACTTTAAAAGCAAAAATACCCGGAATTACAGCTGCACAATTTAAAGAAGCGACGGAAGATGCAAAACAAAACTGTCCCGTCAGTAAATTGCTGAATACTAATATTACACTTCAAGCATCACTCATTTAAGCTTAAAGCCCAAAGCATAAAGCCTAAGGCCAGTGTAAATTGAATAATCTGTCATTACTATTTGTGCATGAAAAATAAAAGCAACAAATCAAGAAGAGATTTTCTGAAAACTTCTTCATTGGCTGCAGCGGGATTTATTATCGTTCCCAGGCATGTGCTGGGTCGTGGTTTTATTGCTCCCAGTGATAAATTAAATATTGCAGGCGTTGGTGTGGGCGGCCGGGCTGAAACAAATCTTCCAAAGGCATATAATAACGGTTCGGATAATATTGCGGCGCTCTGTGATGTGGATGACCGCAGATCTATAAACGCGAGAACAAAATGGCCGAAGTCGCCTTATTACAAGGATTACCGTGTGATGTTGGAAAAAGAAGGAAAAAATATTGATGCGGTAATGATTACCACGCCTGATCATATGCACGCACCCATCGCGATGGCGGCCATGCAACTGGGGAAACATGTATATGTTGAAAAACCTCTGACGCATGATATTTACGAAGCGCGCATGCTAACGGAAGCTGCAAAAAAATATAAGGTCGTAACGCAAATGGGTAATCAGGGTGCATCAGGAGATGATATACGTCTTATTGAAACATGGTTGCAGGATGGATTGCTGGGAGATGTCCATACGGTTCATGTATGGACGAATCGGCCTACATGGCCGCAGGGTATTGCAACACCAACAGGTCAGTTTGAAGTTCCCAAAGAACTGGATTGGAATCTTTGGCTTGGCACGGCACCACAACGTGATTATAATCCTGCATTTCTTCCCGCAATTTGGCGCGGATGGGTAGATTATGGATCAGGATCACTCGGCGATATGGGCTGTCATTTTATAGATTCTCCTTATTTAGCTTTGAAACTGGGTTATCCGATTTCTGCCGAAACGAGTATTGGCTCAGTTTACACAGGATATTTTAAAGAAGTTATTAATACCGATGGATTTCCTCCTTCAGCAAAAACTTATATTCAATTTCCACAACGGGGTGCTATGGTTCCGGTTAAAATGATTTGGTACGATGGTGGAATATTACCTGAGAGGCCGGCGGAGCTTTTGCCTGATGAGGAAATGAGTAAGGTTGATGGCGGAATGATATTCGAGGGTACGAAAGGCAAACTACTGGCCGGAAAGTTTGGAGCGAATGCAACATTGTTGCCAACCAGCCTGATGAAAGACCGGGTAATGGCTAAATCAAAATTTCCTTTAGTGGAAGGCGGAACGGAGGGTCATCAGCAACAATGGGTGAAAGCCTGCAAGACGGGATATGGTACATATACCAGTTCAGATTTCGCAGTTGCCGGACCGCTCACAGAAACAGTTTTGATGGGAAACCTCGCGGTACGTAGTTATCAATACAGTGAGACTAACAGCAAGGGAGAAAAAATATTTCCGGGACGTAAAAAATTAATCTGGGACGGTGAAAAAATGGAGATCACCAATTTTGCTCCTGCCAATCAGTTTGTAAAAAGAACATATCGGACTTATTAAGCGTAACGCTAAACGCGAAACGCTTAACGCGAAACGCTTAACGCTTCATTAAATAGTACTTGATATATGAAAATTAAAAATAACAATTCAAGAAGAGATTTTCTTAAAACTTCATCTCTTGCCGCAGCTGGTTTTTTTATTGTACCGCGCCATGTGCTGGGACGGGGATACGTGGCACCGAGTGATAAATTAAATATTGCAGGCATTGGCGCAGGCGGGAAAGGAGAGAGCGACCTGTTTGAGTTTTCTAAAAGCCCCAATGCCAATATTGCATATCTGTGCGATGTGGATGACCGTCAGATAAAAAAATCACTTAGCCGTTTTCCAAAAGCTATAAGATATTATGATTTCCGTGAGATGCTGGAAAAGGAACATAAGTCAATAGATGCTGTATCTGTTTCCACGCCGGATAACTGTCATGCCGTTGCAGCAGTTGCTGCAATGCAACTGGGCAAACATGTGTACGTACAGAAGCCTCTTACACATGATATATATGAAGCCCGGTTACTTACAGAATATGCCAAAAGATATAAGGTTGTTACCCAGATGGGAAATCAGGGATCATCCGGAGACGGCGTAAGAACCATGCAGGAATGGTATCGATCCGGGATCATCGGAGATGCTGTAGAAATAAAAGTATGGACTAATCGTCCGGTTTGGCCCCAGGGCACGGGCACCCCTAAAAGTACAGATCCGGTTCCACCAGAACTTAAATGGGATCTCTGGCTTGGACCGGCAAAAGAAGAACCCTATCACAAAGAATATGTTCCTTTTAGCTGGCGCGGCTTCTGGGCTTTTGGCACTGGTGCGCTGGGAGATATGGGTTGTCATCTGATCGATCCTGCTTTTAAAACAACCGGCCTTCTTTATCCTTCTGAGGTGGAGTGCAGCCAGGTCTCGATATTTGAAAAAATGTGGACACCAGATTATTTTCCTGAAAGTTGTCCTGCTGCTTCTTCCGTTATCC
>DATHNR010000504.1:0-6687 GCA_035485835.1 Puia sp. | reverse complement strand
ATATCCGACAGCTGTGAAATCACCAGCTGTTTTGGGAGAACAGACCTCCCATTGGGTTGGTGGGATGTCTTCTTTTAAATTACTGCTCAGGGTTAGGGGAATTTTTATATGTCGAATTTCCGGATAACCGGCATTCATGATTTCATTATCGGCATTCCGGGCTGATTTCAATTCAAATTCCATATTAGACTGTCCCGAACAAACCCAGACCTCACCCACCATTACGTCATGGTATATTAAGATATTCCTGCCCTGCACTTTAAGTTCAAACGGACCCCCGGCTGGTTCCGGATCAAGATTAACACGCCATTTTCCATTGCGGTCAGCAGTGACTTCTTTTTTTTGCTGATTAAATGTAAGAACCAGTTTTTCATACGGAGAAGACCATCCCCACACTGGTATGGGCCGGCTACGCTGAAATACCATATGATCTCCAAAAATACCGGGCAATTTAATCTGGGCATTAGTGGAGAAAGCCAACAGAAAACCCGTTAGCAAAAGGATTGAAGTTTTCATATTCAAAAAGCAAAGGAGGATTTATTTCAATTTCATATCTGCAATAATCGCATCAATTCGTTCCTGCAGCAAATTGTTTACAATTTCAAAAGAAGTGCGGCTGTTTAATTTTTCATTTACACTGAAATAGAATTTTATCTTGGGTTCAGTTCCTGATGGGCGTGCGGAAATCTTGCTTCCGTCTTCCAGAATGAATTGAAGGACATTACTTACAGGAAGCATTATTTTCCAGCTTTCTCCTGTTTTCAGGTTTTTCCCCCTGCTTATCTGATAATCCAGTAAATGCACAACTGAAGATCCATTAATGGTTACAGGCGGCTGGTTTCGATAAGTAGACATCATGTCTGCAATTTGTTTTTGTCCATCCATTCCTTTTTTTGTAATGGAAATCAGTGATTCTTTATAAAAGCCAAACTGCAGATACAGGTCAACCAGTTTATCATAAAGGGTCTTTCCTTTATTTTTTTCATAAGCGGCCATCTCACAAAGAATAGCAACCGCACTTACAGCATCTTTATCGCGCAGTTTATCTCCAATCATCAAACCGTAACTCTCTTCACCGCCAATGACATAATTTTCAGTTTTCTCTTTCTCTTTTATTAGTTCAGCAATCCATTTGAACCCGGTTAACACATTATAACAATGAATATGGGATTGTTTGGCAATTTCATCAATCATATCTGTCGTAACGATTGTTTTTATAACCATATCGTTCGGCTGTGAAATGCCTTTTTCTTTTCTGGCTTCAATCATATAATTAAAGGCGAGTACGGCCGTCTGATTTCCATTCATGAGCACCCACTCCCCTTTATCGTTTTTGATTCCGATACCGACCCGGTCTGCATCCGGATCGGTACCTAATAATATATCTGCATCAATTTCTCTTGATTTTTTGAGTCCAAGGCTCATCGTTTCTTTTTCTTCCGGATTAGGATAAGCAACCGTCGGAAAATTGCCATCCGGATTGGCCTGTTCATCCACCACATGAACATTGCTGAATCCAAATCTTTGTAAAACCTCAGGGACTAACTTAATTCCAGTACCGTGAATGGGTGTGTAAACGATGCATAGATTATGTTGCCGTTCAATGATCTCAGGGTAAACGGAAAGATTTTTTACCATACTGATATAAGCTTCATCCATTTCTTTCCCCACCATTGTAATATGAGATTCGCCACCTGTCCATTTCACTTCATTAACAGACCCGATTTTCTCAACCTCTTCAATAACACGATGATCATGAGGAGGAACAAGCTGACCTCCGTCGTTCCAGTATGCTTTATAGCCGTTATATTCTTTTGGGTTATGAGAAGCAGTACATACAACACCTCCCTGGCATCCCAGATAGCGGATTGTAAAACTAAGTTCCGGTGTGGGCCGGAGTGACTGGAAAAGAAATACCTTAATGCCATTTGCTGCAAAAACCTTTGCGACGGTTTCCGCATAAAAGCGGCTGTTGTTGCGGCTATCGTGTGCTATGGCTACTTTTACAATAATGTTTGGAAAAGACTTAACCAGGTAGTTGGAATAGCCCTGCGTGGCCATTCCGATAGTATACTTGTTAATGCGGTTGGTTCCGACACCCATAATACCACGAAGGCCACCGGTTCCGAATTCAAGATTTTGATAGAAAGAATCGATTAATTCATCCGGATTTTCATTTTGTAAGCGAATGATCTCGTCTTTTGTTTCCTGATCATAATTTCCAGTTAACCAATTATTCACTTTGGCCAGAATCACCGCATCCATAAAACTTACTTTAAATTTGAACCTAAGATATTGATTTTTGAATGAACCAAATCTTAGATTTACCTCACGACCTTATAAAATTTTTGCTGATTGGCTGATTTTTTTTCTTTGTGTTTAAAATCTGGAAAACTCAATTTGCGACCACTGGTTGTTTTTTGCCTGATGGTCAGCTCCATGAATGGTATTGCGCAGGGGCTCTTTCTTCCACCAAGCGCTGTTTATCAGCCTGACCGGTTAAAAACCATCGTGATCAGTGAAGTAGCGACAGGTGTGGTAATTTCTGCAGGACTATATTTTCTCTGGTACAGAAAACATCCGAGGAGTCATTTTCATTTTTTCAATGATAACGGTGAATGGCTCCAGATGGATAAAATGGGTCATGCTACAACTGCTTATAATATAGGTACAATTCAATATGACCTGATGCGATGGTGCGGTGTAAAAAATGATGCTTCTATAGCCATTGGTGGATTAACAGCAGTCGGATATATGTCGATCATTGAAATTTTCGATGGCTTTTCTTCCAAATGGGGGTTTTCCAATGGAGATATGATTGCCAATATTTTTGGTGCGGCCCTTTTTGCAGCCCAGCAAAAAGGCTGGAACCAGCAAAGGATTTCGTTGAAATGGTCTTTTCATGGCTCCCCTTACGCTCAATATTATCCCGCAGAACTGGGCAGTAATTTTCTTTCCCGCATGATAAAAGATTATAATGGACAGACTTACTGGCTTTCAGTGAATATTGCATCTTTTTTACCATCAAATTCAGGATTTCCTTATTGGCTGAATATGAGTTTTGGATATGGTGCTGAGGGAATGATTGGGGCAAGATCGAATCCGGCAATGATGGATGGAAAACCTATTCCCTATTTTCCGAGATACAGAAAGTTTTATTTTGCACCCGATGCAAACCTTTTCAGCATACCAACAAATTCAACATTTTATAATGCTGCTGCCTACCTGACGAAGTTTTCAAAAATTCCGGCCCCTGCACTGGAATGGAACAAGCTGAAAGGATTCCGGTTCATTCCGATTTACTATTAAAAGCCTGCAATAGAAGGGGTTTATAACGTTCCTTTTACAAAAAGATTTAATACTTTTGGCCTGGTCTGGATTTGTTGCCCTTCCCTGTATATGCCTAAACCATGAGCAGCTATTTATTGCTACGAAATAACAAAGAATCTGGTCCATTCACCATAGAAGAAATTAAGGGAATGACCCTAAAACCCTATGACCTTTTGTGGGTCGTAGGGAAAAGTGCTGCCTGGCGTTATCCCGGAGAAATCAACGAGCTAAAATCATTCGCCCCTCCCGTTCCTGAACAAATCTATGATTCTTACATAAAAAAACAGAATGCTGACAGTGCAGCAGTGGTTTCTACAAATATTAAAAAATCAAACCCGATAAATGTCAGCGTATGGGAAATGAGCGAACAAAAAGGTATTAAGGAACGATCTGTTTATGTGAATCTTCCATCCGAAAAAAAACATATAACAATCCAACAGGACCGTGTTTTATTTGACCTGGAATCTACTGCGCCTCTCAAACACGAACCTGCATATGACTTTTCTGATCAGTACAATAAAAAATCAACTCCTGCTGTCTATTTTTCAGCGAAGATTTTATGGATAAGTACGATAATTCTCTTATTTGGCGCAGGTCTGCTGACCGGATTTTTTATTTCAGACCGTAGAAAATTTTTCTCAACAGATGCAAATCATCCGCAAAACAGACTTGCCCAAACCCCGACAGTTTTGGTAAACAAGAAGAATATTACTTCGGAAATTACTATGGATAATTCCCGAAACAATAAACCCGTTGATGGCAGTTCTACTACTGCAGATATTATTAAACCGACTGAAGCCCTTTCAAAGAGACCTGCAGGTAATGCGGTTAAAAAAAATATGAAGAACGTTGTCTTTAAAAAGGATTCCTTAATAAATCAAACCCCTGTTCAACCGTCAATAAAGTTAATTGACAGCGTAAAACAAATCGTAGGCGGGAAATCTGATATGATATACCAGAAAATAAAAGCACATCCTGAAAACTACGTCAATCTGGTGACCGGCCGTTATTCTACAGGTGTTTTCGGAGGCATTTCAAGCTTTCCTGTCAGTGTTACAAATAATTCTACCATAATGTTGGAAGCGGTCGTAATTGATATTGATTATATTCAGAGTAATGGAAAAATATTTAAAAAAGAAAGTCTTTCTTTTAATGATCTTGAACCAGGAGAAACTGTCACAATGAAAGCACCGAAAAGCTCCAGAGGTGTTAAAATTACTACCCAGATTCACTTAGTAGATTCCCGAAAGACCGATCTCAGTACTTCCAATTAGGAAAGGGTTAACAATCTTTTCATTTCATTATTAATCTATAATGTGTCATTGGCATAAAAGTTGAAATTCAGTATGGTATCTCCCATCCTGTGCAATCCCACTGCAAGCAATACTATTTTTCAAATACTATTACAATTATTCAAATCATTTAATCAGAATATAGATGCGAAGAGGACTTTTAGAGCTTTGTCTCATCATCGCGGTGGTGATTGGTATACATGCAGAACGTCTGCTTCATAATGGTTCGATTGAAGGAAGAATTTTTCCCGCTATGGCTTCCCCGTCAGTAGTTGCTGTACGTGGTAACGATTCCGTAAAAGTTATCAGTAATGATGGTCATTTTGGTATGGAACTTCAGCCTGGTGACTGGAAGCTGATCTTTGCAATTAAAGAATTGAATGGTCTTCCCACAGAAAAAAATGTTCAGGTTTTGGAAGGCCAGCGAATCAACCTGGGTGAAATCAGGTTGATTCAATAATAATATTTGACAGCTTCAAAAAATCAGAGTTTTTTAAGGATGGCATTTCGCCCGAAATGTTCTATCATTGAATATGAAAAGCATAGTGGTTTTTGGAGCGGGAAAATCAGCTACCTGCCTTATAGATTATCTTTGTAAAGTTTGTACGCAGAAACATTGGGATCTCACCATTGGTGATGCGGACGTAAAAACTCTGAAAAAGAAACTGGTAAAATCTCCCGCAATACATCCTGTTCAGGTAAATGTTGAAAATTCATCTGAAAGAAATGCATTAATACAAAAAGCCGACCTGGTAATTTCTCTCCTTCCTCCTTCTTTACATATATTAATTGCTCGCGATTGTGTAACGAATTCAAAAAACCTGCTTACAGCATCCTATGTTGATGATGAAATCAGAAAACTTACAAAAAGTATTGAAGATAAAAAGCTTTTTTTTCTTTGTGAGATGGGTCTTGATCCCGGAATAGATCATATGAGTGCAATGCAGATTATTCACCGGATCAAGGGGGAAAGTGGAAAGATTACAGTTTACCGTTCTCATACGGGAGGCCTGGTAGCTCCCGAGAGTGACGACAACCCCTGGCACTATAAAATAAGCTGGAATCCTGCCAATGTTGTCAAAGCAGGATCTTCAGGGGCCGTATTTAAAGAGTTGGGAGCAGTCAAAAAAGTAGAGTACAAGGATATTTTCAAAAATCCAGGTCTGGTTGAAATCAAGCCACTCGGCAGTTATGCCTGGTATCCCAACCGCGATTCCCTTGCCTATATACCACTTTATGGTTTGGAATCAACTCATAGTTTCATTCGTACAACCCTGCGCCACCCTGATTACTGCAGAGGTTGGAGTAATCTTGTCAATGCAGGCTTAACCGATGATGAATTCCCTGTTTCTTCAATTATCAATTCCAATTCAACCTGGAGCAAACCGTTATTGCCATTTGTTGATTCTTCCAATAAATACCTGTATGATCAGCTCGGTCTTTTTGATAATGATATATTAGTAACCGGAGGACGGACATCAGCAAAAATTCTCCAGTCTCTCCTTGAAAAAAAATGGAGCATGAAAGAAACAGATAAGGATATGATTCTAATGCTTCATGAATTTGAATATGAGGTGAATGGACAAAATCATTTTCTTAAAAGCAGCCTGGTGGTAAAGGGGGAAAATGCACTGAGAACAGCTATGGCAAAAACTGTAGGACTGCCCCTTGGAATTGCAGCTAAACTGATTCTTGAAAATAAAATGGAATTATGCGGATTGCATATTCCCATTATCCCTGAAATTTATAAACCGGTACTCGATGAACTTGCTTTAGAAGGAATTCGATTTCATGAAGAATTTATTTAACCTCGAGGTGTTGCGTATAAATGGTCTTATAATCCAAATCCTTAAATAAAAGTATATATAATCCGCGTTGGAGGTAAAGTGTATAATAACCTTTACCTGTAATAAAATAAGTCTGATCCGCAGGAACTACTTTTCCTGGAACAGTTCCAAATGATTCGATCTGGTAAAAGGCCTGAACAAGAAAAACATCTTTATTGGCTGATGGTTTAATATAAACCGGTTGTCTCCGGTTTCCTAAATCAAGCCATGTTGGTCTT
>DATHNR010000503.1:0-19256 GCA_035485835.1 Puia sp. | reverse complement strand
AATTAAAGAATTCAAATGACAAAATTCTGTTGGTTAACATTTCCAGATGGGATTGGCTTTAATAGGTAATTTTAAAATTTGTTTTATCGAAAATTCTTGTTTATTTAATCACTCTTATTTAATTCTATCTTTATTACGTGTCTAATTCGGTTACCGAGATTTTTACGAGATTTATATTATATTGATTTGAAGGTGATTATGTGAAGTGCACAATTCTCCTCACCTACAAAATAGGCAAAATCGCGGCAAGGGTACTTTTGAATGTGACCTTCGAAGGCGCCCAATCATATTCAAGGTAATTTGAGGCAATTCCTCTAGTTCAAACATTACGAATCTACATTTTTAACGACCTCCGTATTGGGAAGGAGGTCATGACGGAATTTCGAAATTTGGGTATTATTCTTGGCAAAGGATTTTATAGTTAAATTTGGCTTGCATAACTTTAGTATGAGATTGGATTATTTTTGATATTTTTTGGGGGTTCAAAATCGGGAGTCCCACAATTTTACGAGCTGATTTGTTTTGAATTTCAAGTAGTTCTGCTAAAGAGGAGAATCCCTCCCTCTCCGCAAAAGAAATGATATGCTCCCGAAGGGGAGCATTTTTTATTTTGACGCGAGGCGAGCCTGTTCAATGGAGCGGAAAAATGAAAAATGCGAGGACGCGCAGGCCTGCATTCATTTTTGTTTGCCGGCCCTCCAAAAGGATCAATGCGGGTAATCCATTTCTAAATGAAAAAACTATTTATTCAAACTTATAAGATGGATTTTACTTTTTGCAAGTGATCTATAGCAGAAATCAGGGTGCGTTGACTTTCTATTGAAATCATAACGTCAACAATCAAACGATATGTTTAATATATTTATATTGCCATTCCGGTAATACTTTTCATCAAAATCACCAGATTTTATTTCATTATAATAAATCAATGAATCCACATTTACGCAGTGAGAAGAATTGCCTGAATTGCGGACATTATGTGGAGGAACGTTATTGTACTCACTGCGGACAGGAAAATGTTGAGGTGAAAGAATCTTTCCGTCATTTAATAGGTCATTTTTTTTCAGACCTGACACACTACGATTCTAAATTTTTTACTTCACTAAAAGACCTGTTATTCAAACCAGGTTATCTGACGAATGAATACCTGGCGGGAAGGAGGGCAAATTATCTTCATCCTATCCGGATGTATGTCTTTGTTTCATTTTTATATTTCCTGGTCACTTTGAGTTTTAATGGTCTCGAATCTAAAACGGAAGAAGCCATTGCAAAAACCGCGGAGCAAAATACCAGGAATCAGATTGCAGACAGTTTGCGTATCATGCTGTCAATAGGAGAAAAAAATTCGATCAATGGGAAAATAAAGGATTCAGTCATCAAAAATATCTTAGCCAAAATCGATACCGGTACTACCCATAACATTGATTTCACTTTTATATTTAATGTGGACTATAAATCCCTGATTGCATTTGATTCTTCCCAACGTCTTTTACCCGTACAAAAAAGGGAAAGAGGCCTTAAGCCATGGATGTATCATCGTTGGCTTCACACTATAAATCTGTACGGTATTAAAGGAACGATATTTAGGGTAACAGATCGCACAGAGCACTTTATACCCAAGATGATGTTTGTTTTATTACCCTTATTTGCCCTATTGTTGAAGCTTTTTTATAACAAGAAGAAATATTATTATTCCGATCATGTGATTTTCTCGCTTCATTTTCATACGGCAGTCTTCCTGATATTTCTGGTTTTTTCCATACTTACCCTGCTCTTTCATTCATTTGCAAGAGACGCCCAAAATTTTGAATATCTCCTGGTGATCATTTATTTAGGTATAGCCCTGCGCAGAACCTATGGCCAGTCTTCGTTTATCACGATTTTGAAAGCCATTGGACTGACTTTATTGTATTCGATTCTAATACTCGCCGGGTATGTCTTATTAATAATTAGTGCTTTTTTATAATCGAAGGCTGCCTGATAAAACCTTTCAGTTAACTCAATACGAGCATGATTTCCCAGGCATCGATGAATCCTGAATCACCAGCAATTCTTTCCAACTAAGGTTTACCTGACCAGGTTTTTTTCTATCTGCTTGCTGGTAATATAATCTGATGGTGTCATACCAAATTGTTTATGAAAATCGCGTGCGAAATTCGTTTGCAGGCTATAGCCAACCATACTGGCTACTTCATACACTTTGTAATTTCCTTCAGAAAGTAATTCGGCGGCTTTTTTTAACCTGGCTATATGGATTAACTCATTCGGTGTAAGATTGGACAAAGCTTTTATTTTTCTGTAAAAAGTAGGCCTGCTCATATTCATGATTTTCGACAATTGCTCAACGTCAATATCAATATTTGTCAGATTTTCATCGATAACGAGTTTTAGTTTTTCAAGGAAAATCTTGTCGGCCTTGGTATAGCCAATGGTTTTAATATGCGTTAGCGGCGAGCTGGCAAAATATTCTTTGATCTTATCCCTGTTTAAAAGGAGGTTCGAAATCTGGGCGTCGAGGTGTTCAAAGGCAAAAGGTTTTTCTATGTATGCATCAGCACCAACCTCGAGCCCCTCGATCTTGGCATGAAGTGAATTTTTCGCAGTAAGCAGAATAATCGGTATGTGACTGTAATCCAGATTTGTTTTTATGCGTTTACAAAGTTCCAGGCCATCCATCACAGGCATCATGATATCACTGATCACCAGTTGGATATTCCCATCTTTTATTATTTCGAGTGCTTCAGTACCATTTAATGCTTTGCGAACGAGGTAATCAGATGATAATTCATTACTGATAAATTCAAGGATCTCTTTGTTATCCTCTACAAGTAAAATTTCTCTTTTAAAAGAATCGTTGAAATCTGAAATATCCTGAATGATTACGGTCCCTGATAAAGATTCCGTTTCATCCGTATGCAGTTTGAATTCCTTTTCCTGATGAATGGGCAGGGAAAGGACGAAAGTATTCATACCATTTTCTGCCTTCAGTAAGTCGAGTACACCCTTATGCAATTCGGCCAGCGAGCGGGAAAGGGGCAGACCGATACCCGTGCCAGATTGCTTTTCAGTTTCATTGATTCTGTAAAAGGGTTCAAATATCTTTTCTTTAAGGTCGTAAGGAATAAGATATCCATCATTTCGGAAAATGATTTTGAATAATTTGTCTTCACTGTTGAAGTTCTGCAATTTGACAAGTACTTTGGTTTCTGCATATTTAATTGCATTACTGAAAAGGTTGCTCAGTATTTTCTTTAACGCTTCCGGATCTACGTAGGCCTGAAGTGAAATACCGGGTACCTCCAGTTTGAAACTGATATCTTTTTGCTCTGCCGCTACACGGAAAATTTCATAGGATTCCTCCAGCAATTCTGTTATATCCGTTTTTACAAAATTTAAACTAAACTTATCCATTTCAGTTTTTCTGAAGTCAAGTAATTGGTTTGTAAGATCAATTAACCTGTTGGTATTTTTTTCCATAGTTTTCAGATTATCATTTGTTTCAGAATTATTATTTTGTTTCCTCATCAATTTATCCAAAGGCATTTTGATCAGTGTGAGTGGCGTCCTGATCTCGTGAGCAATATTGGTGAAGAATTCAATTTTTGAATGATAAATTTCCCTTTCTTTTTCAATCTCGAACATTTCAAATCGTCGCCGGTTCTTTTCCACGAGCCGGTTTAGATAGCTTTTGATCAGCGCATAGGCAATACCTGAAATCACTGCTGTGTACAGCAGATAGGCCCAAATACTTTGCCAGTAAGGAGGGGAGATAAATATTTCGAGACTGGCCTCATTATTATTCCAGATTCCGCTGCTGTTGGATCCTTTTACTTTAAAAGTATAATTCCCGGGGGGCAGCTTGGTATAATAAACTTTTCTGTTATTTTTCAAAAAGATCCAGTCCTTGTCCACACCTTCCATTTTGTAGGAGTATTCATTCATTTCAGGTACAGTATAACTCAGGGCGGCAAAATCTATACTAAAAGTGGATTGGTCGTATGAAAGGGATATATTTTTTGTGTAAATAATGGATTCTTTTAAAGGAGAACCTTTCACATTTACCGGAGGCTCATTATTATTTACCTGTATACCGGTTATATAGATGGGAGGGATGTCTGTGTTTTTTATAAATTCATCCGGTTTGAAACTGATAAGCCCTTTTACACTTCCAAAAAACATACGGCCATCCGAGTCCTTAAATGAGGAATTATAATTGAATTGATCGCTTAACAATCCGTTGGATTTAGTATAGGTTCTGATATCGCCTGTGTTAGGATTTAAGCATGCAAGGCCCCTGGAAGTACTAATGAATAAATTATTTTTGCCGTCTTCCAGTATTCGGAAGATGAGGTTATCCGGCATTCCGTTTTTTGTGGTATACCGGGTAAATATTTTTTTATCTTTTTCATATTTGCACAATCCGCCTTCTGTTGCAAACCATAAATTCTTTTTACTGTCTTCGAAAATTCCATTCACGTGATTTTCACAGAGGCTGTTCGGATTATTTGTATCATATTGTAAAGAACTGGTTTGCCTGGTTAACGGGTTATAATAAATTACACCTTTTCCCTGTGTGCATGCCCATAATATTCCCTGTTCATCTTCCCATAAAGACTGAATCGGGGCTTCAAATTGGGGAACAGGTGAGAAATCATCTGTCTGTCGGTTATACTTGAAAAGCCCTTTCCATGTGCCAACAAGAATATCACCTGCACGGGTTTTAAAGAGCGTAACTATAAAATCATTTTTTAATTCATGCGGACCAGGGCCTGCATTATAGTGACGGATCACTTTTCCTGTTTTTATGCTCATGATATCCAGTCCGTGCATAAATGTTCCTATCCATAAGCTGTCACCTGCAGCCAGTAAACCATGAATATTATGATAGGAAATGCTTGTTTTCTTTCCCGTAGGTTTAAAGGAAGAGAAAGTATTATTTACCAGATCCATTTTATTCAGACCACCATCTTCCGTTCCTACCCATAAATTGCCATATTGATCCTTGCATATTTCATGGATGGCATTTCCGCTCATGGAAGGTTTTATATATTCTGGAAAATATTTCTGAAATATGTTGTATGGTTTGGGATAATAGTTCAGGCCGCCAAAAAAAGTACCGATCCATAAACCACCTTCCCTGTCTTTACAGAAAGTAAAAATAACGTTGTCAGAAATGGAGTAGTGGTTGTCGTATTCTTTTTCAAGTCGAATGGTGGTTCTGTCACTTGCATTATATATATAGATACCTGTTTCAGTTCCTATCCAATATTCGTTTTCCGTCAACTGGGTAAATTCCCTGGCATATATACCGGTTTTATCGGGATTCTGACAAACGATATCCTGAAATGATTTGTCTGCAACATCAAATAATTTGACTCCCCGGGTTAACGTCCCAACCAGCAGATTCCCATTTTCCAGAGGATATATTTTTTCAATGCGGAGAATTTGCTGTTTCTCAGACTTTTTTAAAATGCCATAGGTAATGAAACTGTCAATCGATGTTTCATACTTTTTAATCGTTCCGGAAGAAGTGGATACCCAAATAACATCGTTTGCAGTAATAGCAATGGAGGAAGCAGTGCCCGATGAGGAATCCAATGTATAAGGCTTTACTATATCTGCATGCTGATCATAACAAAATAAATTCAGATTGGATATCAGCCAGATCCTTCCTTTGTGGTCTTCTTTAATATCAGTAACGTCTCCCAAAACAGCTTTTGAGAATAAACAGAATTTTTCAGTATGGGAATTATACAGGTAAATACCCTTATTGGTGCCAATCCACAAACAGCCTTTTTGATCTTCATAAAGACAGCGGATAAAATTACTCCCTATGCTGCACGAATCTTCCGGATTATGACGGAATACCTTAAAACTATATCCATCAAAACGGTTCAGACCATTGATGGTCCCAAACCATAAAAAACCATTCTTGTCCTGGAGACTGCAGGAAACACTGTTGTTAGAAAGACCATTTTCTACCAGGTAATGTTTAAAATAAAATGGCTGGGCATTCAGCGCGGGGGTCATGCCAAAAAGGGCAAATAAAATATATGCAATTTTATTTTTCAAGAAGACAATCGTTAGATACACAAATTAGATCAAAAATACTGATACTGTGTTACGAAAATTAAAATTCAATTTGGATAAAAAAGTATTGAAGCAGATAAAATGAAATATGTCATAAGATTTTTCCTTGCGAAAATCTTTCATTAAAATGAGATTGAGACGCATTGAAAACAATATGATACGGAGAGATCATACAAAGAAATAGAATTTGCTTTCCTTCAGTATAAAATAAACTAATACCATTTTTTCATCAGAATGGTTTAGTTCTACCAATTGCTTAAATCTATTGCTTATGCCAAAACGACATTTGTTCCCACCTGCCAGAATTATGCCCACAACTTATTGTATCCGATCTTATCACAAAGAAGATTAACCAGTGTTCGGAATTTGAACAATGGGAGTCAGGCACTTTAGTTTAATCGCAAACAATCACCAATGAAGAATATTCAGCTTTTAAAAATGCTTACAATCAGGGTTTTCCCAATTACCGGGTTACTTATCTTTCTTTCCAGCATATCAGGATTTGCGCAATCGCAAAAATTTTCCGGTAAAGTGATGTCCGATTCTGGTTTGGCAGTCAGTGGAGTAAGCGTTCATGTAAAGGGGTCATCGTCAGGCACAGTAACAGGCGAAGATGGATCGTTTACCATCAGTGCAGCACCCGGGGCGACACTGGAATTCAGTGCGATTGGATATACATCGTTTGAAGCCAAGGTTGGAAGCAATACTGAATTCCGTATGGTGGCGAACCGTAACGACAAATCACTGAATGAAGTGGTAGTAGTTGGTTATGGAACGGTAAAACGCAAGGATCTTACCGGCTCTGTCAGTTCTATAGGTGCTGCCACAATTGAATCAGTACCGGTTCCTTCTGTGGAAGCAGCCCTGCAGGGGCGAGCTGCTGGTGTGCAGGTCACAAACAATGATGGTGCTCCCGGTGCTAACATTTCTGTAATGATAAGAGGTGTAGGTAGTCTTGCATCCAATGGTAACGCCCCGCTGTATGTAGTGGATGGTTACCCGATCACAGGAGGTATTCAAAACATCAACCCAAGTGATATCGCATCCATGGATGTATTAAAAGATGCATCAGCTACCGCCATATATGGGATAAGAGCTGCCAATGGAGTGGTGATTATTACAACTAAAAGAGGTAAGATAGGTAGTGTTCAGGTTTCCCTGGATGGATATTTATCCTTTCAAAGCAAACCTAAAGAATACAAATTATTAAATGCACAGCAATTTGCTACAATGTCTAACCAGGTTCAAGCCTCTGACCCTTTGCAGAAATATCAGTCCTTTGCACCCTGGCATAATCCGGATTCTCTCACAAATGTTGACTGGCAAAATGCACTTTATCGCACGGGTCTGACGCAAAACTACGACATCGCCATTCGTGGCGGAAATGAAAAAGTTCAGACAGCCGTTTCCATTGGATATTATGATCAGAAAGGAATTGTCCAGGGTTCATTTTTTCAAAGGATTAACCTCGGACTTAATTTAGAATATACGCCACTACCATGGCTTAGATCATCAACCAGTGCAAAATACTCCTACCAGAATGCGAATAATCCTTTTCCAACGGGTAATCTGCTTCAATTGGTTCAGAATCCCCCCACCATGGATGGAGGTAATCTGCTGACCAACCAGATAAAAGACAATCAGGGTAACTATGGATATTATAATCCGATCTGGACCTATGTGTCTAAATACAATAATCCACTGTACGGAATACAAACCAATCAATATTCAAACGTCACCAATTATTTTCTCGGAAATTCTTCTCTCGAACTCACCTTAACGAAGGGTCTTAAAATCAAAACCCTGGGAGGTGTAAATATCAGTATGTATTCCGGATCTTATTTTCAACCAGAAGATGATCGACAGGTAGAACAATATGGCGCAGCGGCAGGAGCTAGTCAGAATGCACTTTACAGCCAGCACTTATATCAAAGTTTTGACTGGCTTTGGGAAAATACAATTTCTTACGATAGAATATTTGGTAAACATGCTATTCATTTTGTCGGCGGAGTTTCTGCTCAGGAAACCACCAACGATTTTATGGGTGGAAGTGGTATTCCTCCAAATAGTGTGATCCGGGATTTATCACAGGTTACCAATCTGAAACTGGATACTTATAATAGTACAGGCGGTCCGGGTAATGGTCAAACGGTGGCTACTTTGGCATCGGAATTTGCGAGGTTAAGCTATAGTTTTGAAGACAAATATCTGATAACAGGTACAATCAGAAGAGACGGGTCATCAAAATTTGACGCAAACAATTTATATGGCGTCTTCCCTTCAGGAGCCGTTGCCTGGAAGGCTAAACAGGAATCCTTTCTGGAAAATGTTGACTGGTTATCTGATCTGAAATTCAGAGGATCTTATGGATCTGTCGGAAACCAGGGCCCGATCGGTTTGTACCAGTATGAAGAAGTGTTTTCTACAGGTTACGGACCTAATATTAATCCTCCCGACAATCTGGGTTATCCCTTTAATAAAATATACCAGTATGGTTACGCACAAATTCAACCGGCAAATCCCAATCTGAAATGGGAAACAGATATACAAACGGACATTGGTATGGATGCTGCATTTTTTCATGGAAGTCTTACACTCACGGCAGACTGGTTTAACAGGACATCCAACAATTTCTTGTTGACGCTTGCTGCTTCGCCGCAAACAGGATATAATTTTATCACCCGCAATGTCGGCAGTATGGATAACAGGGGCATTGAACTTGCTTTAAATTATAACCATAACATCAATAAGGATTTACATTACAACCTAGGCTTAACATTTACAGCAATTCGCAATGAATTGACAAGTATAACTTCAGGAATAAACTATGTTCAAAATTTTGGCGGACTGAACCTGACAGGAAATGGCTGGGCAGATTTTTCGCAAACTTATATTGGACAACCTGTAGGCGAATTTTATGGATATAAATCCATTGGCATTTTTCAGACGCAGGCTCAGATTGATGCCTTGAATCAGAATTCAGTAAAACAAAATCCTCTTTTCCCTTATTATCAAAAAGCCGGTAACCAGCCTGGTGACAGGTATTTTGCTGACATTAACGGTGATGGTCATGTAGATGCGACTGACCAGACAAGTTTGGGAAGTCCGCTCCCTAAATTTTATGGAGGCTTCAATATAGATGTAACTTATAAATCATGGGATTTCAACCTCTTCTTTTATGGTGTATATGGAAATAAAATCCTGAACTATGTACAAAATACTTTGCAAACCTTCGAGAATCGTGGTTTTGCAGGAGTTGAAAATGTAAGTCAGGAATATTATGCCAACGCATGGTCACCTACAAATCCATCGAATAAATATTCAAGAATATCTTATAACGATGATGCGATCGGTAGCGCCGTTCCATCAAGCGCATGGATTGAAGATGGCAGTTTTCTTAAATTAAAAAACCTGACTATAGGATATACTTTGCCAAATTCAATGGCAACTATGGCTCATATCACAAAACTGAGAATATATGTATCTGCACAAAACCTGTTTACGATTACCAGTTATACAGGTCTTGATCCGGAGATCGGGCTACAGAATGGGAATCCAACACAGAATGGTGTAGACAACGGCACGTATCCGTCATCCAAATTTTTCACCATTGGTTTAAATCTAACACTTTAATAAAGAGATATAAATCATTAATGATATGAAAATGAATAAGAAATTTTTAGCCATAATAATACTCTGTGCGGCGCTGATCTCACCTTTCGCCTGCAGCAAGAGTTTCCTGGAAACTACCAATACCTTTCAATCTACTCCAGATGCGACTTTCCAGAAATCGTCAGATGTGGTATCACTTATAAACAGTATATATGATACTTATCAGAACAGCGATCTGCTTAAGAAGTCATTATGGTATTATGCCAACTTCCAGACACACGACTGGTTTAACTGGGGTGGTGATGTACAATGGAATCAATATCAGATTTCACCGACTTTTGGCCAGCTTCCTTCATTATGGAACAATGCATATATCGGAATAGTCAGGGCAAACACGGCATTTGGTATAATAACCACGGCGGAAGCTAAAGGCATTGTTACTCCGGCACTCGCGGATCGTTTAAGGGGTGAAGCATATTTTTTGCGTGGCATGACTTATTATTATCTGGCCGGTACCTTCGGAGGAGTTCCATTGGAAGTGGATACATCAGGTTTAATAAACTCCGGATTAAAACCAAGAACAACACAGGACTCCGTATTTATGCAGATTGTGTCAGATATGCAAAATGCAGAAAAGCTGTTGGATTCAAAAACAACGCTTCCTGTAAGCGAATTAGGAAGAGCAACAAAAGGTGCTGCCTATGGATTTGAAGGATCTGCACAAATGTGGCTAAAAAATTATGCTGCTGCTTTAACTGCGTTTAATAATCCTGAATTAACGAATAACTATCACCTTCTTACAAATTTTATTGATGTACATGAATACGATCATCAGAATAATGATGAATCCCTATTTGAAGTTCAGTTCAATGCCGGTGGTGGTTCCCAGAGCTGGGATGGCAGCTGGAATCCGCCGGGAGGAGAAATTGCATGGATTGATGCCTTCAGCTGGCCTGAAGAAATTACAGGACAGGGATATGATTATGGCAACCCGGGCCTCTGGCTTTCATATCAGGCAGGAGATTTGCGCAAATTTGCTACAATCGTTGGTCCGGGCGATTCATTAATAAGTCCGGGGATTATAGCTAAATGGGGTGGAATAAAAGGATATCCTGTAGTATATACAAGTTTTGCAGGTGGCAATGTTAATTATGTGGGCGACGATGGTAAGGTCATCAATACCGCCGGAGCTTTAAATAATCCATGGTATGGACAGGACGGATTACGTACCGGATACTTTTGTGCGAAAAAATGGAGGGACCCACACCTCACGGGAAGCAATGCAGATCAGAATGGTAAATCAAATATTTTCGGGGATCAGAATCAGATATTATTGCGCTATGCTGAAGTTTTGTTGAGCAGGGCCGAATGTAAAATCAGGACCGGTGATGTATCCGGAGGAATGGCTGACATCAAATTAGTGAGGGATCGTGCATGGGGAGGAATATCTCCTGCTGTAATGCAGGACGGTGCAAATTTTGATGGATCGCCAGCAGCTCCTATTACCGACCCCTTGCAAATGGTTTATAGCGAATACAGGCATGAACTCACAGGTGAATTTTCCCTTTTTTATGATCTGCGCAGGGCTGGTGCGCAGGATGCTGCTGATTTTATCAACACAACTTATGGTACACAAACCAATCTATTACCAATTCCAAATCCGGCACCAGGTCCAACACATGATGGGCAGGTTCACGGTTTATATAATGCTGCCCTTACCTTAACACATGAAGTACTGCCTATTCCTCAAAGTGCAATAGGTCTTAATCCAAACTTATCCCAAAACCCGGGATATTGATAGTTGGCAATTATAAAGGGGTTTCTCTTTTGGGAGACCCCTTCTTATTTTCAAAACTATATCTGGCTACTTTTACTGAAACTTTAATTTCATGATTTTTTATATGAAAAGGTTTCTTCTGTTCATTTTTTGTGTTCCACTTTTTTGCCTGGTAGCCTGTTATAAAAAATCCACTCTGTTTTCAAAAGTTTCAGAAGCTCATTCCGGAATTACCTTCAATAATAAAATTATTGAAAACGATTCTATCAATCCACTGAATGTTGTTAATATATATAATGGCGGTGGCGTTGGAATCGGTGATTTCAATAATGACGGATTACCCGATATTTATTTTACGGGGAATATGGTGCCCTGCCGTCTATATCTGAATAAAGGAAATTTTGTATTTCAGGATATTACCAGGAAAGCCGGTGTCGGAGGAATGGGCAGATGGGCCAGGGGCGTCTCTGTAATCGATATTAATAACGACGGACTGATGGATATATATGTTTGTAATACCATCTCCCAGGATTCTCTGCAAAGAAGAAATATATTATATATCAACCAGGGAATTGATAAAGATGGAATCCCCCATTTTAAAGACATGGCTGCTGAATATGGCCTGGATATTCATGTACAGTCAACCATGGCAAGTTTCTTTGATTATGATAATGATGGCGATCTGGATATGTATCTGACAGTAAATGAAGCTTCCAACGGCGACAATCCTTCTGCTTTTCTTATTCGCAATCAAAAAAAGACTCCCAGCATTGGTAGATTATATAGAAACGATTGGGACAGCGCCCTGGGACATCCTGTATTTCATGATGTTTCGGCAGCAGCGGGAATAAAATATGAAGGATTCGGACATTCAGCTACAATCTGTGATATAAACAACGACGGATGGAAAGATATTTATGTTTCCGATGATTTTATCTCAAACAATATTCTTTATATAAATAACCACGACGGCACATTTACCAACAGGGTAAAAGATTATTTTAAGCATACTTCCTTCAATTCCATGGGACAGGATGTTGTGGATATAAATAATGACGGCCTGCCAGATGTGGTTGAACTGGATATGAGCCCTCCGGATAATTACAGAAAAAAAATGATGTCTTCATCTGAAAGCTATGTAACGTTTCAGAATTTTGATGCTTTCGGATATGAATATCAATATGTGCGGAATACCCTGCAGTTAAACCAGGGACAGCGGGTAGGAGAAAATGATTCGATCGGAATTCCCGCATTCAGCGAAATTGGCTTCATGAGCGGAATTTCCCAGACGGACTGGAGCTGGTCGCCCCTGGTAGCCGATTTTGACAATGACGGATTTCGGGATATATACATTACCAACGGGTTTCCCCGTGATGTGTCTGACCACGACTTTATTGCCTATCGCAATCAGAATAAAGGAATCGTAAATAACAAACTTATACTGGATCAGATTCCGGAAGTAAAACTGCATAATTATTGTTTTCGGAATAATGGAGACTTAACATTCAGTGATGAATCAGCAAACTGGGGTCTTGAGCAACCGACTTTTTCCAATGGAGTTGCATATGCAGATTTCGACAATGATGGAGCGCTTGATATGGTTATTAACAATATAAATGATGAAGCTTTACTGTATCGAAATACCTCCCGCGATAAAGATACTTCAACAACCCACTTTCTTCAGATTAAATTCAAAGGGGATAAGAAAAATATTAATGGACTCGGTGCCATAGCCAGTATTTATTATGATCATGGAAAACAACAGGTTTATGAAAATAATCCTTACCGTGGTTATTTATCAAGTATGCAGGGCATTGCTCATTTTGGATTAAACAATATACAGATGCTGGATTCTGTTGTGATAAAATGGTACAATGGGAAACAGCAGACATTTGAAAATGTGAAATCCAACCAGGTAATTACGGCAGATATTGACAATGCAAAAATTTCCTTTTCTTCTCAGCAGCCGGACATTGCCACCCATGCTTTATTCAAAGAATCAACTCATGCAGCTGGGATTAATTATCGTCATTATGATGCGGATTTTATAGATTTCGATATTCAGCATTTATTACCTCATAAGCTTTCGGAATATACACCCGGCATGGCTTCCGGTGATCTTGACGGTAATGGATTTGATGATCTTGTAATAGGAGGAAATTCTTATATCCCGACATGCATTTTATTTCAACAACCGGATGGAAAGTTTATCCGGAGAAATTTACTGGAAGGTTTAAAAAATAAGTCAGGCTTTAGCAAAGATGAAGGGATTCTGATCTTTGATGCAAATGGGGACGGCAAACCTGATATATATATAACCAGCGGTGGATATTCATTTGCTCCAGGCGATCCAAAATATCAGGACAGATTGTACATTAACGATGGCAAAGGAAATTTTAAAGCAGATACATCTGCTCTTCCGGTCAACCACAATAGCAAGTTCTGTGTTCGGGCATTCGATTACAATCAGGATGGTAAAATGGACCTGTTCGTTTCAAGCCGGGTTGATCCATGGAATTATCCGCGTTCAGTAAGCTGTTTTATTTTCAGGAACGATTCGGAAAATGGACGTGTGAAATTTACGGATGTTACAAATGAAGTAGCCCCCGGATTGAAAAATATAGGTATGGTATGTGATGCGCTCTTCACAGATTTTGATGGTGATGGCCAGATAGATCTGATTGTTGTCGGAGAATGGATGCCTGTCAGTTTTTTTAAAAACGAAAATGGAAAATTCAGAAATATTACTTCTTCCTTAGGTATGGATGGAAATTCAGGATGGTGGAATTCAATTGTTGCGGGCGATTTCAGAAATACAGGAAGGATGGATTATATCGTCGGTAATCTCGGATTAAATTCATTGTATCAGGCCACAGATTCTTTTCCTGTTTTCATGACTGCAAAGGATTTTGAAAACAATGGGAGATTTGCGGGTATACCTTCTTTGTTCCTCCCCGATCAGCAGGGTACGAAACGCGAATTTCCTGCCCAGGGAAGAGATGATATAACGAGACAGTTGAATAGCTTAAAGAAAAGATTTAATACCTATAAAAAATATGCTGTAGCTACGATGGATAATTTGCTTACACCAGAACAGCGTCAGGGTGCAATCAGACTTAAAGCCACTATGCTTCAATCCTGTTATCTTAGAAATGAAGGGAATGGGAAATTTACAATGATTCCTTTGCCGAAGGAAGCGCAATTCTCGGCGATCAATGGCATGGTGGCGGACGATTTTGATGGTGATGGAAACCTTGACCTTTTTATAAATGGGAATGACTATTCTACGTCGGTTGGTATAGGCCAGTATGATGCATTAAATGGTCTTTTGCTGAAGGGTGACGGAGCCGGAGGCTTCTCACCTTTGTCCATGCTGCAAAGTGGTGTTAATATCCCCGGTAACGGAAAAGCATTAGTCAAATTAATGGGGGCCAATGATAAATACATGATCGCAGCCACCCAACACCGCGGTGATCTGAAATTGTTTGAATTAAATAAAAAACAAAGAACAATCAGGGTAAATCCGGATGATCGTACTGTGCTTTTGAAATTATCCGATGGTAAATCTCAAAAACAGGAACTTAATCAAGGGTCGTCATTTTTGTCACAATCCGTTAGCTTCTTAAGTGTGGGAGATTTTGTAACATCCATTCAGATTACCAACAACCGGGGAGTTGTCAGGAATATTTTCTTGGATGCCATAAATGTGAAATAATTGTCATCTCAATTGATTTTTAAAATCATGCACATCAGGAAAATATTTTTAATGATGACAATAGTTTCCATGATCTTTTTTTTTACCAGATGTTTCCATGGAAAACAAGATATTGATCCAAGAGGTAAGGCATATGCAGGATCCGACAAATGTCTTAATTGCCATAAAGCGATTTCCTCCTCCTATGCACATACCGCCCATTTTCTTTCAACACGTATTGCTGATGATAGCACGGTAATTGGAAATTTTGGTAAAGATTCTAATGAATTGTTTGTAAATGATTCCACACGCATCATGATGGAAAAAAGAGATTCAGGACTTTATCAGGCCTTGTATGTAAACAACAAACAAACAATTGCACTCCGTTTTGATCTGGTGATGGGCGCCGTTAAAGGTCAGACTTATTTGTCCTGGCATGATGGAGGCTTGTATCAATTACCTGTATCTTATATTTCGGCCCTCCAAAGATGGAGTTCAAGTCCGGGTTATGCATTGGAAGGTCTGAATTTTTCCCGTTCAATAACAAAGGATTGCTTTGAATGTCATAGTTCTTTTGCGAACCGGGATGAAAAGGGTCTGCTGGACTTCAGAGAAAATACAAAAAGCTGGGTATTTAATATCGATTGTGAGCGTTGCCATGGACCAGCTGCGGCTCATGTCCAATTTCATGAGGAATATCCCAATGAAAAGAAGTCCATGTTTATGGTCCCTTACAATTCACTGAGCAGGCAACAGAAAATAGATCTCTGCGCAGTTTGTCATTCTGGCAACAATAATATTCTTTTAAAATCAAGGTTTGCTTTTAAGATGGGTGATTCCCTGACTTCCTATATGATTCCTCTGTATGACAGGAATCATCAGCTTGATGTGCACGGTAACCAGACACAATTACTTTCTCAAAGCAAATGTTTTATGATGAGCAAAATGGAATGTTCAACCTGCCACAATACACACATGAATGAGCGGGGGCTTGTAAATATTTATAACGGACATTGTCAGACTTGTCATTCTCCCGGAAATCATTTTTGCACAATTGCTACTGATTCCAATATCGTATTTATCAAAAACAATTGTACGCGTTGCCATATGCCGGAACAGGCTTCCAACGTAATCAGGGTGCAGGCGTCTGCAAATTCAACACAGGCAATTTCAACAATGGTAGTAAACCATCGTATTGCGATTTATCCGGAAGAATCTGCGAAAATTTTAAAAACATCTGTATATGGGAACAAGATTAAATTAAAATAGTACATACTTCATTCTAATTAAAAATAATAATTATGCCTGGCGATTCAGTGCTGATAAATAATAAGGCCGTTGCACAAAATTCCTATGACGCAATCGTCATAGGATCCGGTATCAGCGGTGGCTGGGCTGCAAAAGAATTAACAGAAAAAGGATTGCGCGTGCTGATGTTGGAAAGGGGTCCAAAGCTGGATCATATTACAGGATATAAAACAGCAGGCTTTAATCCATGGGATTTTCCTCACCGAGGTGCAGCAACGTTAAAACAGAAAGCTGACAACCCGGTTATTTCAAGAGATTGGGCGATGTATGGAACAGCAGCGCAGGAAGCTGTAATGGATTACTGGGCGAATGAGAAGGATTGTCCTTATGTAGAAAAAAGACCGTTCACCTGGTGGAGAAGTTACCAGATGGGAGGAAGATCCATTCTCTGGGGGAGACAAAGCTATCGCTGGAGTGATCTTGATTTTGAAGCCAATAGCAGGGATGGTATCGCAATCGACTGGCCGATCAGGTATAAGGATTTAATTCGCTGGTACGACTATGTAGAAAGATTTGCAGGGATCAGCGGTTCGAAAGAAGGTTTGGAACATTTACCTGATGGAATATTTCTGCCACCCATGCAATTGAACTGTGTTGAAAAAGATGTGGCTGCAAGAGTAAAAGAATATTATAAAGGACAGCGACATCTTTTCATCGGCCGTGTGGCAAATCTGACGGAAGCTATTCCAGGCAGAACGAAATGTCAGTTTCGGAACAGATGCTGGGAAGGTTGTCCTTTTGGTGCTTATTTCAGCACGCAATCTTCCACATTACCCGCTGCCATGGCGACAGGGAAATTGACTGTCAGACCATATTCCATTGTCACTAAAATACTGTACGATAAAAATTCAAAAAAAGCTACCGGCGTGGAAGTGCTCGATGCAGAAACAAATAAAACATATCAGTTCCATTCCAAGATTATTTTTTTGAATGCTTCCACTTTAAACAGCGCCTGGGTGCTTATGAATTCCGCAACAGATATCTGGCCGGAAGGTCTGGGCAGCAGCAGTGGAGAGCTTGGACATAATATCATGGATCATCATTACATGCTGGGAGCACAGGGCACTGTTGAAGGATATGAAGACAAATATTATTTCGGTAGAAGGGCTAATGGTTTTTATATTCCACGATTTGCCAATCTGCATGGTGATAAACGGGATTTTTTACGCGGATACGGATACCAGGGGAGTGCCAGCAGGCAGGGATGGAGCCGTGAAGTTGCAGAACTACAAATCGGGTCAGAATTTAAAGAAGCGCTTACTGAACCCGGCAGCTGGTCGATCGGTGCTACCGGTTTTGGGGAAATCCTGCCTTATCACGACAATCAGATCAGTTTAAATAAAGAGGTAAAAGATAAATGGGGACTTCCGGTTCTTACTATGGATGCGGGATTAAAAGAGAATGAATTGAATATGCGGAAAGATATTATTAAGGAACTGGTAGCAATGTTTGAAGTTGCAGGAATCAAAAATATTACAACCTGGGATAAAGATTACGCGATCGGTCAGGGCATTCATGAAATGGGATCTGCCAGGATGGGCAGGGATCCTAAAACATCTGTTTTGAATGAACATAACCAGGTATGGGATGCGCCAAACGTTTTTGTAACCGATGGAGCCTGTATGGTATCCAGCGCCTGTCAGAATCCTTCACTGACCTATATGGCGCTGACAGCCCGGGCTGCAGATTTTGCAGTCTCTGAAATGAAGAAAGGGAATATATAAATATGTATGATTTAATATACGGATGATTCCAGAATCTTACAGTCTCAGTGTAAGATTCGTATACCCATCCTTCCCTGTGAATTTATTCTGAGCTTCTGAAGGAGGTTCAACCCAATACTTATGGTTCAGTACAAATTTAAACTGCCTCAGTTCACCTTTCCTCCCGATAGCTGATTTGCTCACTGTCAGGGTAAATAATGTTCCGCCAGCTTTTTTCATTTGGAATTTGGCAACATCCGGATTCCAACCATTAAAATCACCGGCAACATTCACCTGGTTAATTTCATTAATTCTTTTTTCCAGTACGACTTCAACCCCGCCGACTATTATATTTTTCTGCTGGCCAAATATAAACTCGATGGAATCGCCTTTGTCTGAATAACCGAAACCTGTTATGATTGGTACTGCTGATTTTGAGCCATTCGATTGCGCATGCAAATCGGAATTGAATAAAAAGCAAAGCTGAACTATAAACAATAATTGATAAGGCAGTTTTTTATTGCCGAATAAAGTATTTCGAATTGTCAATGAAGATTTTGATAAAAGATACGGATTAATCATTTTATTTATTATTCAATAGAAATTTTCATTTGTTAATCTCCCTGTTAAATTTCCTGATTGAATGGATCGTTCTTTTTAGAGTTAAACTTCGGATTCTCATTATTTCGACTTAGATTCAATTCGATTTTATTTTTAGAAACGATTGACCTGCATGAAAAGTCCCATTATAACAGTAGTTGGCAGTTCGAATACCGATATGGTCATAAAAACTGATCACCTTCCTGAACCTGGTGAAACCATTCTGGGAGGTACTTTTTTTATGAACGCCGGAGGTAAAGGGGCAAACCAGGCGGTAGCAGCTGCAAGACTTGGAGGTAGGGTTATTTTTATTTGTAAAACGGGTGACGATATATTTGGCAGACAATCACTGCAGCAATTTAAAGTGGAGGGAATTGATACTTCTTTTACTTTGATTGATTCGGACCATCCTTCAGGAGTTGCATTGATCACCGTAGATAAACAGGCAGAGAATTGTATTGTAGTAGCTTCC
>DATHNR010000502.1:0-4704 GCA_035485835.1 Puia sp. | reverse complement strand
ACCCACCTGTCCACCCACCATTACATTCCTGCCCAGTTTGGTACTGCCTGAAACACCGCTCTGGGCGGCGATTACAGTATTGTTGCCGATTTCAACATTATGGGCGATCTGTATCAGATTGTCGAGTTTGGCGCCGGATTTAATCAGTGTTGAACCGATGGTTGCCCGGTCGATGGTTGCATTCGAACCTACTTCAACATAATCCTCAATGACCACATTCCCCATCTGAGGAATCTTTTTAAAACTGCCGTCTGTCTGTGGAGCAAATCCGAAACCATCTGCGCCAATAACTGCTCCTCCATGAATGGTTACCTCTTTCCCAATTTCACATCGGTGATAAATTTTAACACCGGGATAAATGACTGAAGAATCACCGATGGTAACATCATCACCAATATAAACCTGCGGATAAATCTTTACATTTTTGCCGACGCGAACATTGTTGCCAATATAAGCGAAGCAGCCCACATAAACATTTTCATCCAGGGTTGCGGATTTGGAGATATATACAGGCTCCTGGATACCGGTGAGTTGCTGATTCATCATCTCCTGATATTTTGAGAGCAGGGAAGCAAACGCGAGATAAGCATCCGGAACAAGGATCACTGCGGCCTTGATTTTTTCTTTCAGAACCTGGTTATCATTTAAAATAATAATGGAAGCTTTTGTGCTGTATAAAAACTCTTCATATTTCGGATTGGCAAGAAAAGCAAGCTGTCCGGCTTGGGCCTCTTCAATCTTTCCGAAATTATTTACCATCACTTCCGGATCACCTACCAGTTTACCGTTTATCAGAGCAGCGATCTGGGCGGCAGAAAATTGCATAGAATTAATTTGGAATGAAGTCGTTAAATTTATTCTCCCGTCAGGTAACAAATATAGAATTTTTTAACTGCTGTTGAGAGACTCCTGTGTATCAGTGCATTGTCGACCTGGGAAATATCTCTCACCGACCCGTCTTTGAATAGAATATTAATTTTTTCATCTATAGGATTATAAGTTGTGTTTGTGTGTTCGCCCGTAAACACAAAATATGCAGCGTCCTCCCTTGAAATTTTTAAAATACGGGTAGCATCCTCCAGGTATTTTTCTACAAGTACTGGTTTAAAAGGTTCTGCCTGCAGTTTGGCCTTTAGTAAACGACGATCGATCAACATGGCGCTCAGATTGGATAATACAGGATCGTTGTTTTTCATCCAGTTCTTCAGAGCACTCAGGATATCGTTGTCATCCAAAAGACTAAAAGCACCGAGCCATTCTGAAGGATCTTCAGGATTATGTGTAAGAAAAAAATCAAGAGATTCTGAACCGGAGAATAATCTTTCTCCGCTTTTAATCGTTTCTCTTGCTCGCTGAATGATTTTCACCAGCATACTTTCTGCACTCACCACCGTTTTATGCAGGTAAACCTGCCAGTACATAAGACGACGGGCTACCAGAAATTTTTCGATCGAATAAATCCCTTTTTCCTCCACCATGAGTTCGCCGTCATGCACTGTAAGCATATGAATGATCCGGTCATAACCGATTACTCCTTCCGAAACGCCGGTAAAAAAACTATCCCGATTGAGATAATCCATTCGGTCCACATCGAGTTGCCCTGAAACCAGCTGATGCAGGAATTTTTTCGGGTGCCTGTTTGTAAAAATTTCAATAGCCTCACTGAGTTGCCCATTCATTTCCCTGTTCAGCAGGTGCATGATCAGAAGTGACACCGATTCGTGATCGTGTTTTTCAATCAGATTTTTTTCGAGAGCATGTGAGAATGGACCATGTCCCGCGTCGTGAAGCAGAATGGCAAGTTTTGCACCCAGTACTTCTTCTGAAGAAATATGAATGCCCTTTCCTTTTAATACAGAAAGCGCATTACCCATGAGATGATAAGCACCAAGGGAATGATGAAGGCGTGTATGCACAGCACCGGGATAAACCAGGTTGGCAAATCCCATTTGCTGTATCCGCCGAAGACGCTGATAATATGGATTACGGATAACTTCGAGAATCAACGGATGGTCAATGGTAATAAATCCATAAACCGGGTCGTTGATGATTTTTTGAGAACCTGTACCCATTTTGATTTGTTAAAAAAATTCAATCCAGGATCCAAATTTAGGAATGACTGATTGATAAACTATCTTTAGAAATTCGAAATAATAGATTATGTCATTAGGGAAGATACTTTGGGTAGACGATGAAATTGACAGCCTCCATTCCCATATTCTTTTTTTGGAGAATAAGGGATATGAAGTAAATGCAATGACCAACGGTCTGGACGCGATAGATTTTGTAAAAGAAAACCAGGTGGATGTAGTGTTGCTTGATGAAACGATGCCGGGTATCAGTGGACTGGAAACCCTCGCAAAGATTAAAGAAGCGAATCAGCAAATTCCTGTGGTGTTAATAACAAAAAATGAAACAGAAAACCTCATGGATGAAGCTATCGGGCGACAGATTACTGATTACCTCATTAAACCTGTGAATCCAAATCAGGTGCTGCTCAGTCTCAAGAAAATTATAGATAACAGAAGACTTGTTGCCGAAACAACCACAACCGCCTACCAGCAACAATTCCGGGAGTTATTTACGACTCTCAACAGCAATCCGGATTTTACCGAATGGATGGATCTTTATAAAAAACTTGTGTACTGGGAACTGGAGATGGAGAAAAGCAACAGTCCTGAAATGCAGGAAGTTTTTCAAACTCAGAAGCAGGAAGCAAATACAGAATTTTTCAAGTTTATTTCAAAAAATTATTCAAAGTGGGTTTCACAGAAGGCAACCGATACTCCGGTCATGAGCCATACCCTGCTTCGAAATAAAGTATTTCCAAGTCTTGAAAAAGGAGTTCCTCTGTTTTTTGTATTGATCGATAATCTTCGCTTCGATCAGTGGAAGGCCATACAACCTGTATTTGCACAAAGTTTCAGGATTCAGTCGGAGGAGACGTTTTACAGTATCCTTCCAACGGCAACACAATATTGCCGTAATGCCATCTTTGCAGGACTCATGCCGGTGGATATTCAAACACAATTTCCTAATCAATGGAAAAATGATGATGAAGATGGAGGGAAGAATCTGGCGGAAGAAGAATTCTTTCGTGCTCAATTGAAAAGACTGAAGATGGATCATTTAAAAACATCTTATACTAAAGTGCTGAATCACCAGGCTGGCCAGGATCTAGTGAACAATATCCTGAATCTCATGAATAATGATCTGAATATAATCGTATATAATTTTGTGGACATGCTCAGTCACGCAAGAACTGAAATGGAAGTGCTAAAAGAGCTGGCCAGTGATGAAGCCAGTTACAGAAGCATTACGACAAGCTGGTTTGAACATTCTCCCCTGCACCAGGCACTGAAAAAAATTTCAGACAAGAAAATTACGATCGTACTGGCTACAGATCATGGCAGTGTAAGAGTCAAATCGCCCTATAAAGTAATTGGCGACAAACAAACGACCGCCAATCTTCGTTATAAACACGGACGTAATCTGAATTATGAGCCTAAGGAAGTGCTGGCCTTCAGGGATCCCAAGGAAGCAGGACTGCCAGTACCCACCATCAATTCATCTTTTATTTTCGCACGTGGAGACGGATTTCTATGCTATCCGAATAACTACAATTATTTCGCGAATTATTACAGGAATAGTTTTCAGCATGGCGGTGTAAGCATGGAAGAGATGATTGTACCTGTCATAAAAATGGTGGGGAAAGCATAAAACAAGTATGGGAGTATGGGAGTGTGGAAGCATCGGTCATCCATATTGTGGATAAATCTGTGGTTCAATATCCGGGCCATTAAGCAACTTTGAGTTATGAAATATACTGTTACTACCCTGGATAAAATAGAAAAGATCCTGCATGAAACGGGTTATGTAATTCGTTATGAACGTGGGAATTTCCAAAGCGGGTATTGCATTCTGGAAGAAAAAAAAGTGCTGGTATTGAACAAATTTCTTGCACTGGAAGGACGCATTAATACATTGATTGATATTCTTCCCCAACTCAGTTTTGATGCTGAAATGCTGACGCCGGAAAGCCGGAAGGTTCTTGAGAACCTGCTCAAACCCCAGAGCTGATTGATTTCATTTATTTTTGATTGTGCAATTCCCTTCAATAAAGATCAGTTTTCTTGGATCCGGTACCAGTAGTGGTGTACCGATGATTGCATGCCCCTGTCCGGTTTGTCATTCTACCGATGAGAAAGATAAACGGCTTCGGTCGAGCATTCTCGTCGAATCCTCTACAACCCGTATCGTAGTTGACACTACACCTGATTTCCGTTACCAGATGCTGAGGGCAAACGTTACGAAACTGGATGCCGTGCTTTTTACGCATCCGCATAAAGATCATATTGCAGGGCTGGATGATATACGTGCATTTAATTATTTCTCCGGAAAACCAATGCCCGTCTTTGCCAATGAGATGACTCAGGAAGTAATTATTCGTGAATTCCCTTATGCATTCACAGATTTCCGTTATCCCGGTGTTCCGGAAATTCAGTTAAACACTATTGCCACCGATCCGTTTATGATCGGAGATATCAGGGTAGAACCAGTGCAGGTTTGGCATCTCAAGATGCCGGTACTTGGTTTCCGGTTCGGGGCTTTTACATATATCACGGATGCGAACCGGATCGATGAGGCGGAAAAACAAAAAATCCATGGCTCAAAAATTATCGTATTAAATGCCCTGCGCAGAGA
>DATHNR010000501.1:0-4083 GCA_035485835.1 Puia sp. | reverse complement strand
GCTGTCTGCATACCCGTTTATTTTATTGAGGAATAATTCCCTTCCAGATCAAAAAAATTATCAATGCTCCTGCAAGGATCCTGTAATATCCGAATAATCTGAATCCATGGCGTTGCAAATAAGTAATAAAAAAACGTACTGCCAGAAGTGCAACTACAAATGCTACAAAACTTCCAATAATCAGTTGGGTCATATTATCTTTCACAAAGACTTCAGGATTTGTTTTGTGCACATCATAAACACTCTTTACGGAAGCAGCAAGCATAGTTGGAACTGCCAGAAAAAAAGAAAACTCTGCTGCTGTTTTACGGTCCAGTTTCTGTTGAAGGCCGCCGATAATCGTCGCAGCGCTCCTGCTGAGACCTGGAAATAAAACAGAAAGCACCTGGTAGCAACCGATAACAAATGCATTTGTATTTGTAACTCCTTCCTGTGAATGAATCCGTGGTTTGGTAAATAGTTTATCAATGAAAAGTAAAATGATACCTCCCGCAATCATAATGACAGCGATGAAAAGAAGATTCCCGAGCATGGCATCTATATGCTTTTTTAATAATACACCTGCTACGATTGCCGGAATCAGTGCAATGATCAGTTTGAAATAGAATCCGATTTTTTTAAAGTCGAAGAACCGCTTATGGTAAAGCACAACCACCGCAAGAATCGCAGCGAGCTGAATCACTATTTCATATAAGTCAGTAAATGCGCTTTGATGCACCCCTATCAAAGGGTTAGCAAACTTCATATGGGCCGTGGAAGAAATGGGAAGAAACTCAGTAATACCTTCAACAATAGCAATGATAATGGCTTGTATCAGGCTCATTGGGGATTCTGAGCTTTGGGTTTTTTAAAGATCCCAACAATCTCAAGAGTCAGGCCGGCGAGAATTAAAATCGGCGCTACTGTTATCCTTCTGAAACTATATACTTCTGAAGTATTAAACACATTTGGATCCTGACTTTTTCCTCCGATCATTAACAGGAGTCCGAGCATAACAAGGGCTAACCCAATAGCCATCCAACGGTAATTTTCTTTACCGAACAAAGGTTTATAACTCCCCGAACTGACTGTTTTTATTTGTTTTGCCATAATATAAATAGGTTCGCAATGTACTAAAATCAATATAATTCGTCCAATTTCATCTTGAGATATTTCAATACGCTACGATGGGTACTGAAAAAGGAAATACAGATGCCTAACAAAATGATAACAATAAATAACATAATGAGCAGGGGATAATCCCGGAGGGCTTTGAGGTAAGGCAACTGATTTTCCGCGAAGATAATAACTGCAATCAAACCACCTACGGCCAGTAAACCGCTGATTAGACCATTAATGAATGCCCGAAGGTCCATCGGTCTTGAAATAAACCAGCGCGTAGCTCCTACCATCTGCATGGTTTTTATAAGGAACCGATTGCTGAACATGGCCAGCCGTATCGTGTTATCGATCAGAAAAATAACCAGTATCGAAATGATAACGATCACGGAGAGTAATATAATGCTGATCTTATTTATTATATTATTCAGATTGGTTACCAGCGATTGCGGATACTGTACATCGCTTACCGCAATATTCTGAAGCAGGTCATTCTTGATTTTGGAAAGAGAATCTATAGAAGCGTATTCTTTGGTGATCCGGAAATCTATACTGGCAGGCAAAGGATTGCGGTCAAGCAGGGCGCCCCAGTCTTTGTTTCCATCCTGGAGATATTTCTGTTTGGCCAGGTCCTTTGTTACATATTCATATCCCCTTACATATGGCTGGGCCGCAATATAATTTACCAGGGCAGCACTGTCTTTCGCGGACACATTTTCGCGGATATAGACATTCATTGCAATATTTTCCTTGAAATATTGTCCAAGTTTATTTGCATTAATAATGATCCATCCTAAAATGCCCAACAGAAAAAGTACAAGGGAAACACCTACAATGGCCATTATATAAGAGGGTGTGGAACGTTTGGCTGATCCTTTCCTGGTTTGTGCCATATTTGAAGAATCCCGTTTAATCAGATATCAGGATGTGGCAAAAATAAAAGATTTACCCTCACGAAGCGTATTTTTGTTGGTTCATATGGAGTATTCATTCAGCGCCATCGAAAAAAAATGGCAGGACAGGTGGAAGGCAGATCAGGTATATAAGGTATACAATAACAGTAACAAACCGAAGTGTTATGTGCTGGATATGTTTCCTTATCCAAGCGGGGCAGGGCTACATGTTGGCCATCCTCTGGGATATATTGCGAGCGATATTTTTGCACGCTATAAAAGGCTCAAAGGCTTTAATGTACTGCATCCGATGGGATATGACGCCTTCGGGTTACCCGCTGAACAATATGCCATCGATCACGGCATTCATCCTGCTGTCAGCACGAGACAAAACATTATAAATTTCAGGGACCAGCTTGACCGGATTGGATTTTCATTCGACTGGAGCAGGCAGATCAACACGGCAGAACCCTCTTATTACAAATGGACCCAATGGATTTTTTTGCAGTTATTTAACAGCTGGTACGATCGAAAAACAAATCGGGCAAGGCCTATTGACGAGCTGATTACTTCTTTTGAAAAACACGGGACAAAGGACTATGTAGAATTAAGGCCGATCCCGTCATTTACTTCTTCAGAATGGAAATCCTTTTCAGAAAAACAACAGCAGGATATCCTCATGGAATTTCGTCTTGCTTACTGCGGCTTTGGCGAAGTGAACTGGTGTGAAGCCCTCGGAACTGTACTCGCCAATGATGAAGTCATTAATGGATTCAGCGAAAGAGGCGGTTACCCTGTTGTGAAAAAGAAATTAAGACAATGGTATCTGAGGATCACAGAATATGCCGACCGCTTGCTCGAAGGGCTTGAAAAAGTTGATTTCAGTGAAGCCATGAAGGAAATGCAGACTAACTGGATTGGGAAAAGTTTCGGCGCTGAAATTGATTTTGCGTACGAGAAAAATTCTTTTGAAAAATTACGTGTTTACACAACCCGCCCCGATACCATTTTTGGTGTCGATTTCATGGTAGTGGCTCCGGAACATGAATTGATTGGAGACCTTACAACACCGGAAGAAAAATCAGCCGTGGATTCTTATATCGCTTATGTGAAAAGCAGGAGTGAGCGAGAACGTATGGCAGAAAAAAAAATCACTGGGTGTTTCACCGGTTCCTATGTGCTGAATCCTTTTAACGGTCATAAAATACCCGTCTGGATTTCTGAATATGTTCTTGCCGGATATGGTACGGGAGCCATCATGGCCGTACCCTGCGGTGATGAGCGCGATTTTAAATTTGCACAGCACTTTAATATTCCGATAACCAATATTATCGGTTCGAATTTCAATGGTAAAGAAGCAAATCCAACCAAGGATGCGTTGCTTGAAAACAGTGATTTTATTAATGGAATGACGATGCGCGATGCTCTTCCAATTGTAATTGAAAAGCTGGAAGAAATGGGTATCGGAAACCGGCGTGTTAATTACAAAATCCGGGATGCAGCGTTTAGCCGTCAGCGTTATTGGGGTGAGCCATTCCCCATTGTATGGAAAAATGGAATTGCTTATCCGTTGGATGAAAATGAACTGCCGCTCGAACTTCCAAAAGTCGATTCCTATAAACCAGGTCCGGATGGTGAAGGGCCACTGGCCAACCTGCCCGAATGGACAAAAAAACATTTAGAGACCAATACCATGCCCGGATATGCGGGCAGTAGCTGGTATTTTCTGCGTTATATGGATCCCCACAACTCTGAAACTTTCTGCAGCCGCACTGCATCAGATTATTGGGGTCAGGTGGATCTCTATATTGGAGGTACTGAACATGCCGTAGGTCATTTGTTGTATAGCCGCATGTGGACAAAATTCCTTTTCGATCTTGGTTTAATTGGATTTGATGAACCTTATAAAAAACTGGTGAATCAGGGTATGATACAGGGGAGCAGCCGGTTTGTTTACAGGTTAAGAATGTCAACTCTCTATAAAGAGGATATCGATTTCTTTGAAAAAAATGATATCCAGATGTTTATTTCAAATAAAAGAAGGCTAAACTGGATAGATGACAACGGGAGTTTTGATATTTTAACTTTAATT
>DATHNR010000500.1:0-11808 GCA_035485835.1 Puia sp. | reverse complement strand
CTCATTTCAATCTTGATGAAGCCATAAATATGACCCACGAATTGGGCGTTCCTGAAGCCTATTTTACGCATATCAGCCACCAGCTGGGCAAGCATGCAGATGTAGAATCGGAACTTCCCCAGGGCATGCATCTTGCATATGATGGTCTGACGATTACAATGGACCAGCACTAAACCCAAATGAATGGTAGATGGTTTATGGTTATCACATATACCATCTACTATATACCATAAACCAAAGTTTTAGCGTTAACCATTGAGCTTTAGGCCTTAAGCCTTAAGCGTTTGCCGTTTATTAGCAAGTATTTAACATCAATCCCCAAAAAAATATTAAACCTATTCATCGAACGTACGTCTATAACAATAAGTAAAACTATACTGTATGAAAAAACTGGTATTGTTATCTGGTTTATTGTGTGGTATGATTGGCGCAGGAATGGCACAATCATCCATTGAGTTTATTCCGCAGGGTGGATATACATTTGCTGATCAACTTAATTTTAACAGCACATTCGGTCGGATTGATGCCGGATTCAACTACGGTGGTTCATTCCAGTTCAATTTTAACAGGCATATAGGTTTTGAACTCTTATATAACCGCATGCAGGTTCCGGCAAAATTGTATAATTATGGTGCTCAGCCTGGCGATGTACCCATTTATCAAACCAGTGCAGGAATAAATTATATCATGGCTGGTCCCGTTACCAGCTTTCCTCTCCCAGGATCTCCGGTTTCTTTATTTTTCGGAGCGGACCTTGGAGCTGCCATATTTACCCCCTCTCCCAATAGCTTTTCGAGTAATGCTACTTTTGCGTACGGCTTTCAGTTTGGAACGAATATATATGTCGATCCCCGATTCGGTATCCGTCTCAGTGCCCGCTTGTTGGGTACTGCTCCCCCAAGTTCAGGATATTATTTCGGAGGTTGGGGTTATCCAGGAGGGTATTATTATTCAGAACCCGGAATCGTACAGTTTGGATTTAATGTCGGATTCATCATCGGCCTTGGAAAACCGCTGCCTGAATATCAGAAAGCAGCAAGGCATTACAGAACTCCGCCGCCTCCGCGTAAATATTATTACTACTAAAACTTTATAAATGATTTTGGACGGTGATGTGATAGCAGGTTTACTACTTTAAGGGTATATTCTTCGCCTTTTCCGGGTTTTATCTTTATCAGAAAAAGGTATGTGGGAAACGATCCGTGGGTATTTGACCTTTACCAGGAAAGAACGCTTTGGCGTTCTTTTTCTGCTTTTAGTGATTTGTATATTATTTGTGCTGCCATATTTTTTTCGTCCTTCAGTAGGCCAGCCCGATCAGGCTGCATATGATAAAATGAAAAAAGGTATACTGAAGTTTGAATCCGGGAATGCTGATTCTTCAGGAAAAACGAATATGGATAACCGTTATCCCGGTCAAAAAAATGCCATGACTACTGGAAATAAAGGAAAGCAGACAGAGCCTCAGCATTCAGAATTGTTTTATTTTGATCCGAACAATTTAAATCTAAATGAATGGCGTCGGCTGGGATTACCTGAACGTCTCATCCAAACTATTCTGCGTTATATTGAAAAGGGGGGCCATTTCCGGAAGGCAGAGGACATGAAAAAATTATACGGTCTTCAAAATTCAGAATATCAGCGCCTATCGCCATATGTGCGTATTATGGATGTTCCGAATAATTTCCGGCCCTCTCCTTATAAAGATCGTGGGACATTTTTTGTAAAAAAATTCATTGTTACTGATATCAATCTTGCAGATTCTGCTGACTGGTCACGACTGCCAGGCATTGGAGAAAAACTGGCATCCAGGATAGTTCATTTCAGGGAGAAACTGGGTGGCTTTTACCAGGTAGACCAGGTAGCTGAAACTTTTGGACTACCGGATTCAAGTTTTCAGATGATAAAACCATTCCTGCGATTGAACACTCTTACGCTGAATCAAATTAATTTAAATACTGCCACCAAAGAAATATTACAGTCTCATCCATATATCCGTTGGCAATTTGCGAAAGCTATTTTAGAATATCGGACACAACATGGTGACTTTCATTCCGTCGATGATCTGTTGCAAATTGCAACAATTGACTCGGCAAAATTTGAAAAATTAAAACCTTATTTCGTAGTTGGCGTGCAATAGTTCTGACTTAAAGTCCCTTAACTCTATTCAGAAAGCGCACCAGTGATTTCTTTTCAAATATCTGAAAAGCATTAAATTTGTTTCTTTGGCTGAATAACAGACTCAAAATCACCGGATATATAAAATAAACCAGATGGAACTATCTGAACAAATTATTCAGGCGATAAAAAACTCTACTGAATTTGAGTATTCAGAAGAAGGACATACAATCACCATTGAAGGTCTTGATGAACTGTTGCCAAATGTATCCCGGCATCTGATTGTTGGAGCAATAGTAGACATGGATGGTGTTGTGGTAATTGATTCGCACACGGGCACTGTAAAATTTCCAGCCAGCTATTTCATATAAATTATTAAGTTTTAAAAGGTGTCAGCTACTTCCCGGGAGCCTGCACAAATCCGAATTCCCCGGACTAATTAAGTAGATATAATGAATAAGACGAGCAGCAGGTTAAAGAAATCAATCTTCAGAATTTTGTTGATCCTGCTGGGTTCATCAATTTATTGGTTGGGATATTATGGATTTTTCACAAAGCAGGAAGGAGATTTTTTTACTGCCGGATGTTTAATCCTCATTGTTGTTGGGTTATTTATTGCAGGATGGAATTCATTTTTATTGTCCAGGGGCAAGTAGCTTATTGTATATCGTTTCATTGAAAAAAAACTAACGTTCGTTAGTATTTTTTCCAAATATTATGTAACTTGCTAATGGTTTAACGAGCCTTGGTTTTGCAATTCGAACGATTGTTTGCTGTTAGGGCAGCGACCCCTGGTTGTTGCCCTTTTTATTTAACAGACCCTATCATATGGATTTTGAATTAGACGAAGTTTCCCTCCAGGTTGCCTCTATGGCCAGGGATTTTGCACAACAGCATATCAGACCCCATGTAATGGAATGGGATGAAGTTCAGCACTTCCCCATAGATATTATGCACGCAATGGGAAAACTGGGTCTGATGGGTGTGGTAGTTCCAGAAGAATACGGTGGCGCGGGGATGGGCTATATTGAATATATTCTGGTAATAGAAGAGATCGCCAAAGTTTGTGGTTCGATCGGGCTTAGTCTCGCAGCCCACAACTCTTTATGCACAGGACATATACTTGCTTTTGGCAATGAAGAGCAGAAAAAAGCTTATCTGCCTAAACTGGCTACCGGGGAATGGATTGGTTCCTGGGGACTTACTGAAGCCAATACCGGAAGCGATGCTGCCAATATGCAATGCACAGCAGTAAAAAAGAATGATGAATGGATTCTTAACGGCACCAAAAACTGGATAACCCATGGCATCAGCAGTAATATAACCGTTGTAGTTGCAAGGACAGGTGCTCCAAGAGAAAGAAATAATGCGACTGCTTTTGTTGTACCCAGGGGAACATCTGGATTCACTGGCGGTAAAAAAGAAAATAAACTGGGAATGCGGGCCAGCGAAACCGCAGAAATGATATTTGATAATTGCCGCATACCGGACAGCTACCGTCTGGGTAATGTCGGAGATGGTTTTAAGCAGTCTCTCAAAGTGCTTGATGGCGGAAGGATCTCCATTGCAGCACTCGGAGTCGGGATCGCAAAAGGCGCTTATGAAGCTGCAGTAAAGTATTCAAAGGAAAGACATCAGTTTGATAAACCCATTTCTTCCTTCCAGGCCATTTCTTTTAAACTGGCCGATATGGCGACGGAAATTATGGCCGCCGATTTGTTAACTCTTCAGGCAGGATATAGGAAAAACAAAGGATTACCTATGACAAAGGAATCGGCCATGGCTAAATATTACTCAAGTGAAATTGCGGTGAAGACAGCTACTGATGCTGTGCAGATTTTTGGAGGCTACGGGTATACAAAAGATTTTCCTGTTGAAAAATATTATCGTGACAGCAAACTCTGTACAATAGGTGAAGGCACTTCAGAAATTCAGAAAATTGTTATTGCGAGGGAGGTATTAAATGGTTGACGGTTGGCGGTTGGCGGTTAACGGTTGATGGTTGACTGATTTAATCGGGTGGTTGCAAAATTAGAAAATACTTTTAGGCTTTGAGCTTTAGGCTTTAAACTTATTACGGCATAAAATCTTCCTCCGCCTGCTTACTGTATTTATCAAAAATTTTATCGATCGCACCGCCAAATAATGGGAATTTGGATTTGGCAAAATTTTTCATGATCTCAACTGCTTTTATAGCCTGCGCTTCCGTCAACCCTTCGGCTTTTAATTTATCAAGCAATTCTTTCATATTATGATCTTTCAGCGTTCTGCATTGGGCGTTACGCATTCAGCGTTAAGCTACTTTAAGTAAACTCATCTTGCTGGTATCAAATTTTTTCCGCGCATATTCCAGGTCCAAATGAAATTTATTTTCTTTTGAAGAAGGAAGTTCAAACATAGCATCTGTAAGAATACTTTCACAAATACTGCGTAGTCCTCGTGCGCCGAGTTTATATTCAACAGCTTTGGTCACCATGAAATCGAGCACATCATCATCGATGCTCAGCTGTATACCCTCCAGTTCAAATAATCTTTTATATTGTCTGATCAGCGAATTCTTAGGTTCCGTAAGTATCGACCGGAGTGATATGCTGTCCAATGGATTTAAATGAGTTACAATGGGCAAACGGCCCAGCAGTTCCGGAATAAGCCCGAAGGATTTCAGGTCAGGTGCATTCACGTACTGCAATAAATTCTTGCGTGTGAATTCCTGTTGTTCCTTATTTACATTGAATCCGATCGCGTTCGTATTAATTCTGCGCGCGATGATTTTATCCACACCATCGAATGCACCTCCGCAAACGAATAAGATATTTTGTGTGTTGATCTTTATGAGCTTTTGTTCAGGATGTTTGCGGCCTCCCTGTGGTGGCACAAGCACATCAGTTCCCTCAAGCAGCTTGAGTAATCCCTGCTGAACACCTTCGCCACTCACATCGCGTGTGATAGATGGATTGTCACCTTTGCGTGCAATCTTATCAATTTCATCAATATACACAATGCCTCTTTCAGCGCTTACCACATCATAATTACAAACCTGCAAAAGACGAGTGAGGATGCTTTCAACATCTTCTCCCACATATCCTGCTTCAGTAAATACAGTAGCGTCAACAATCGCGAATGGTACATTGAGCAGCTTCGCAATGGTCTTTGCAAGAAGTGTCTTTCCCGTACCGGTTTCACCCACCATGATGATATTGCTTTTTTCAATTTCAACATCATTCTCGGTAACCTTTTGTTGTAATCTTTTATAATGATTATAAACGGCTACTGCCAACACTTTTTTCGCTTCATCCTGGCCAATGACATACTCATCCAGAAATCTTTTGATTTCGATGGGCTTTTTAACTGTAAGCTTAAATTGGGAAGAAGGGGAAGCGTCGTCACGAACAATCAGCTCCTGCTGAATGATTTCCTGGGCATGCTCCACGCAGTTTTCACAAATATGTCCTTCCTGACCCGCAATGAGAATTTTCACCTCATCCCGGCTTCGGCCACAGAAAGAACAATGAAGGGTATTTTTAGCCATTTAATTTCAAATAACTGTAAAAATAGTCAACTTATCCGCTAAAACCAAGTCTAACCAAGCTTTAAGCTTGTATTACAATTCCGCACTGATGGCGTCAGCAATCCCATATTCAACGGACTCTTTAGCATCCATCCAATAATCGCGGTCAAAATCTTTCATGATCTGATCGTATTTCTTGCCACAGTTTTCGGCCAGTATTTTGGCTGCGATATCTTTAACTCTTTTAGTTTGTTTTGCCTGTATTTCAAGGTCAACGCTTACACCCTGAATATATCCCCCCAGACTAGGCTGGTGGATCATAACTTCCCCATGTGGATAAATAAATCTTCTGCCCTTGGTTCCTCCACTCAATAGTATTGATCCCATGGAAGCAGCAAGTCCGATACAAACAGTGCTAACCGGGCTCTTCATCATCCGCATTACATCATATATTGCCATACCACTGGTTACCATACCACCCGGACTATTAATCAGGAACTTGATTTCCACACCTGGTTTATCAGCGTCAAGCAGGAAAAATTTATTGATAATGTCTTTTGCTGAACGGTCATCTACTGGCCCCCAGAGCTGTACAGTACGTGTATCAAAAAAATACTTTTCCAGTTTTTTCATCAGCATACCTGGATCCGTTTGCGGCTTGTCTTCCTTTTCTTCAGAAGGCTCGTCGTCCAGGCGAAAAGGATTAACAGGGTATTTGGCGTATTTCATCGTATGATTTTAAAATATTTTAATTTTCTTTTTTCTCTTTTCTGGGATTGATCACAAGTACTTCATCCACCAGTCCATATTCTTTTGCTTCAACGGCAGTTAACCAATAATCACGATCAGAATCTTTCTCAATCTGCTTGGTGGTCTTACCCGTATGAAATGCATAGATATCGTAAAGTTCCTTTTTCAGTTTTCTGATTTCATTAACTGTAATTTCAATATCGCTCGCTTGTCCGCCAATACTACCGCTGGGTTGGTGCATCATCACACGACTGTGTTTAAGAGCCGTTCTTTTTCCTTTAGTGCCCGCACACATCAGTGTAGCGCCCATGGAAGCAGCCATACCTATACAGATAGTGGCAACATCAGGAGTAACATACTGCATTGTGTCATACACACCCAGGCCGGAATACACGGATCCACCGGGGCTGTTAATATACATTTGTATGTCGCGATGGCGGTCTGTACTGTCCAGGAAAAGCAATTGTGCAGTAATGATATTGGCTACTTCATCATTAATGGGATAACCCAGGAATATGATACGGTCCATCATCAAACGACTGTAAACATCCATAACGGCCACATTCATGGGTCGTTCTTCGATGATATTCGGCGTGAGTCCGGTTACCAGGTATTTTTCATAACCATTTAATGTATTGCTGGAAATGCCTAAGTGCTTAACGGCGTATTTTTCAAATTCGGAACCAGGATGCATAGTAGAATTATTTTTTCTTGAGGATGGATTGCCGCGGATTACCTTTCAAATCTCCGTCCAAACTTTTAAACTTCCAAAAAACTGACAGAGTTGCAGGTGACAAAGAAAAATCCCCCCGTTTTTGCCGGAGGGATCAACAATTATTCGTGATGATGATGCTTGTGCTCTTCGTTGAGCTTATTAAATTCTTCCACCGTAATGGATTTATCTACCGGATTTACCTGGCTTTCTATCCACTGGAGCATTTTATTGGTTAGCTGGTTCTGATAAGTTTCCTCCACAAATCTTTTATCCTGCATCATTTTATTTACATAGTCTTCCACCCAGGGTTGTTCATCTCCCTGCGGCAGACCTCCTAGATAGGCGAACAGTTGTTTGCGCGCCGCCTCTTTTATGTCTTCCGGCTTCACTTCGATTTTATTTTCTGAAACAATTTTATCTGTAATAAGATTCCATTTCAGTGCATTGGCAAAAGTTGGAAATTCTTTTTCCACTTCTTCAGGAGTTTTCGGTTTTTCTCCTCCGTTAAGCAGCCAGCGTTTCAGAAATGATTCGGGAAATTCTATCGATGTTTTATCCAGCAATTCATGATAAAGGGTGTGCTGCAGATTATTGCTGGTCTGTGCTTTCCACTGATCTGCCATATCCTGTTTTACTGCATCACGAAATGCTGATTCAGATTCAATTGATTTGTTTGGATAAACTTTTTTGAAGAAAGTTTCATCCAGATTTGCTTTTTCCAACAGGCCCACTTTGGTGATCACCAGTTTAAAATATTTTTCTGCATCAGCAGCGCTTTCTTTGTTCAACCCCAGATCCTGCAGAATCCATGCTCTTTCCTTTTCTTCAAAGGCAGTTAGAAGCTGGATGTTAAATTCATCGCCGGCTTTCTTTCCTATGAGTTGCGGCCGGAAAGATTCTGCGAAGTATTTAACAAGGAGGGAATTGTCTTTTGGCTGGCTTCCTTCTACCGGGTTTCCACTCGCATCCGTTTCCTGAAAACTTACATTCAATACATAGTCATCACCCGCTACGGATTCAGGATCTGTCATGGTTCCGTTTTTCTGACGGAGTCTTTCAATTTCCTCATTCGCCATCTCATCAGAAATAATGATTTGATATCGGGTAGGAGTAAGGGACGAAAGTTCAGGTAAACTGAATGCAGGTTTCAGTCCTACTTCAAATGCGAAGGAATAATCCTGAGGCTGGCCAATATTTATTTTACTTGCATCATTTTCAGGAAGCGGAAGCGGCTGGGCAAATATTTCAAGTTGCTCAGTGCTCATATAATCAGTCAGCTTTTTCTCAACAGTTTTCAGCACTTCATCCGTAAACACCGAATTGCCATACATTTTCTTTATCAGGCTGGTTGGCACCATGCCTTTGCGGAATCCTGGAATATTCGCTTTCTTACCATATTCCTTCAGTGATTTTTCGAATGAAGGGAGGTAGTCGCTTTTCTCTATCTTAACAATGATCTTATCATTTAACAAACCGATATTCTCTCTGGTAACCGTACTCATAATATTTTTTTTACTTCGGCCTCCGAATGGCAGATCTGCATTCTGGAAACGGGCTGCAAAACTACGGAAAAAGGCTCAAAGTTTGGAGGCATTAAGCTTAAAGCTTAAAGGCTAAAGCTAATCCGGTCATCGGTCATCCCTTGATCATTCTGTCAAACAATTATTGGTCTTTCAGGCATTTTATTCGCCAATCAGAACAAACGTAAAGACCAGGTGTTAAAGAAGGCTGTATATTTATTTAAAACCAATAATATTTATGCTTCAAACAAAAGGATATGCTGCACAAACGGTTGAATCAAATTTAGCTCCCTGGGATTTTGAAAGAAGAGATGTGGGGGTAAAGGACGTACAGATAGAAATTCTTTTCTGCGGAGTATGTCATTCAGACCTTCACCAGATTAAAAACGACTGGTTTCCGGGAATTTTCCCCATGGTTCCCGGACATGAAATTGTTGGCAGGGTGGTTCGTACAGGTTCTGATGTGAAGAAATTCAAAAAAGGTGAATTGGCAGGTGTAGGATGCCTGGTGGATTCATGCAGAATCTGTGAAAATTGTAAACAGGGTCTTGAGCAATATTGTCTGAATGGTTCAGTTGCTACCTATAATGGCAGGGCGAAGGATGGCAGCCCCACTTATGGAGGATATTCAAACCAAATCGTTGTTCACGAGGATTTTGTGCTTCATATCTCCGAAAAATTGCCTCTTTCTGCGGTAGCACCCTTGTTGTGTGCCGGGATCACAACCTATTCTCCGCTTCGGTTTTGGAAAGTGGGCAAAGGTCACAAACTGGCAGTTCTCGGACTTGGTGGATTGGGACATATGGCAGTAAAATTCGGTGTTTCATTTGGTGCCGAAGTAACCGTTTTAAGCACTTCCCCCTCAAAAGAAAAAGATGCAAAAGCATTAGGTGCTCACAAATTCGTAGTTACAACAGATTCAAAACAGGTAGCAGCTGTTAAAGGAAAATTTGATTTCATCCTGGATACAGTTTCTGCAAAACATGATATGTCTTTTTATCTTTCCCTATTAGCCACTAACGGGATTCATATCTGTGTTGGCGCACCTCCCGAACCTCATTTAATTCCTGCATTTGCTCTGATGGGCGGAAGAAAAAGTGTCTCCGGATCAGGCATCGGAGGATTACCCGAAACACAGGAGATGCTGGACTACTGTGCAGATAAAAATATCGTTTCAGACATTGAAATCATTGACATTAAATATATACAGACCGCCTATGAAAGAATGGTCAGGGGAGATGTTCATTACCGGTTTGTAATTGATATGGCAACGCTTTAAGCATTACGCTTAACGCTTATTCTACAACAATCACCCTGTTTCCCTTTTTTCTTCTGACGGATAAAACACCGCCTTTTTCAAGCGGGTTCCAGGAATAGCCTTCACCTGCAGAAACTTCTTTCAATGGTAAATCATTCAGAAGTACTGCCGAAGGTTTATTTTTTAATTTTAGGATTTCCATGCCGTCATCGTCAAATGTCCTGTAATAAACCCTCACTTTACTTGTATCAGGTTTACTAAATTCAACACTCAGGTATTTTTTAAAATGATCTTTATAATCTGCCTCCTGAATAACCGAGGTAGTTGAAAGAATATGATCTTCCACAGGTGCGAGCATCGGAAAAACAGCCATAGCCCGTAAATAATGCCTGACATAATCGCCATAACCATCCGTAAGCCAGGGTTCATCCGTAGGGAAGCAATTTTTACCGTCAACATCAACCGCATATGTCGCCCAGTTCAATTCGTGAATCGCATTGAAGTAAAGAGAAGAATCTCCGGTTAAGTAGGAATATAATAACTCATCAGCGGCCTGTCTCGCGCTATGACTGTTTCCGGGAACAGGGTATACGGATTGTTCATTGGTAACGGTCACTCCGTATTTCTTCCATTTATCGTTAGCGAAATTTATATGCACCCAGTCGATAATATTTTTTACTTCTTTCTTCCAATCAGGGAAGTAGTTCGGATGTTCCATCATGTACCTGGCGCAGGTCATGGCATTGATTTGAGTCTGGCTCCATTCACCTACATCTTCAAAAAACGGCCCCCATTTGTTATTTTGGATGGGATATTTTTTAAGCCATGAAAGGATTTTATCAGCAGCAGTTTTATAAGCTGTTACATTGCCTTCATGTAATTGTATTAAATCAAAAAACAATTGCAAAGTGGGCGTGAGATTGCTGGTATAACAGGCCGTATCGGTTGATTTACCAGTTCCGCCTTCCAATTTAAGGAGCACCGTTTTTCCTGTAAACACGTTCACCTTAAAAGGCAGCGGTGAATGATCTTCAGTTCCGGTTTTTACATTTGCTGCAAGCGTATTGGCTATTTTTACCGCAGCATTTAAAAAAACAGGATCGTTTTTAATTTTATAAACATGTACAAGTTCCAGTCCGAAAGAACCAGCTTTGTCTGGCTGCGCCACATCTTTCCCGTTGCGCATGTCACCGTCATATATTCCGGAATAAATAAGTGTATTATAAGGAAACGGAATTTCGGGCCATTTACAATTGGCAGGCGAAAGCCCATGGGTTAAATAATAACCCGCCAGAAAATATATATTGGCTTTGATATTTTCATCCCCTAAATAGGCATACAAAAGACGCCAGGACGAAATCGCCATCATAAACTGATCACCGCCAATACCGCGAGGGTCATCAATATCCTTATTCCAGACCTGGTGGTTCATATAATAAGGCAATCCGTTCATGTCCCTGCGCATATTGAACCAAAAATTCCAGACAAGACGGATATCATGGTCATAGGCTATCCCGGGGTCATCATTATACCAGGGTAAAATATTACCTTCTTTATCCGTTTGGATAATGTGATATATCAAAGATTCACCCTGCTGGGCAATCAGGTTTTTTGTTGCTATTGATGAAAAGAATAGCAAAAGTGCAATCGTTTTTTTGATCATGTCTGTTTTGGTATACTGGTCAGGTAATTCATAAAGTTATGGGGAGGAAGTATCCGCTTGAAATATAAAAGACCGGTCTGTTGACCGGTCTTTATAAGTGCGGGTGATAGGACTCGAACCTACATGCCTTACGGCGTCAGATCCTAAGTCTGATACGTCTGCCAATTTCGCCACACCCGCATTTTGAGCCTAAAGCCTAAAGCTTAAAGCCTAAAGCTTAAAGCCTAAAGCCTAAAGCCTAAAGCCTAAAGCCTAAAGCCTAAAGCCTAAAGCCTA
>DATHNR010000499.1:0-4204 GCA_035485835.1 Puia sp. | reverse complement strand
CGAAGATCCTTCTGCAATTATCAGTGAAGCTGCTGTAAACGGAACGGATCCGGTGTGCGTGGAAGCCATGCGTATATTTGTACGGAACCTCGCACGTGAATGCTGCAATCTGATTTTGAAAATGAAGTCTACCGGCGGACTTTACCTCGCAGGTGGTATTCCGCCTAAAATAATATCACTGCTGAGCAATTCATATTTTTACGAAAACCTGCTGGACTGCGACCGGATGCAGGATCTTGTGAAAAAGGTTCCTGTTAAAGTAATTCTGAATGATAAAGCGCCGATGATCGGTGCAGGTTGGTTCGGAGCATACAGTTCGATAACCATGGTTCATCGATAAAAATAAAAACATGAGTAGCAGACGTTCCTTTATCCGCCAGGCAGGAGTTGTTGCAGGTACATCCATACTTGCTTCAGCTATTCAGGAGAATGCATTTGGAGCGTTCGGCCGGAAAATAGCCGCGAGTGACCGGATCAATATTGGTGCCATCGGTATTAATGGGATGGGATGGTCAGATCTTCAGTCTTCGTTAAAACAACCCGGTGTGCAGGTTGTGATGCTATGCGATATTGATAAAAACGTTTTAGATAAAAGAATGAATGATCTGGCAAAACTGAATATTGATATTTCAAAAATTAAAACGACCGGAGATTATAGAAAGGTGCTGGATAATAAAGACGTAGACGCAGTTATTATAGGCACACCCGATCACTGGCATGCGTTGATCATGATGGAAGCCTGCGCTGCAGGAAAGGATGTATATGTTGAGAAACCGGTTGGCAATTCAATCGGCGAATGTCGCGCCATGGTGGCTGCACAGAAAAAATATAACCGCGTGGTACAGGGCGGACAATGGCAAAGAAGTCAGAAACATTTTCAGGACGCATTGGATTTTATTTATACAGGTCAGTTGGGAAATATTCGTACAGTAAAAGTCTGGTGTTACCAGGATTGGATGAAACCAGGTCCAGTTGTACCAAATTCTCCACCACCACCAGGAGTAGACTATAAAACCTGGCTGGGACCGGCTCCAACAAGAGAATTCAATTCAAGCAGATTCCATTTTAATTTTCGCTGGTTCTGGGATTATGCCGGCGGCCTTATGACGGACTGGGGAGTTCATCTTTTGGACTACGGATTATTAGGAATGAAAGCTGGAAACCCAAAAACAATTGCGGCATTAGGAGGCGACTTTGCTTATCCTGACCTTTATCAGGAAACGCCGGATACGCTTACCACACTATACGAATTTGATCATTTTAATATGGTATGGGATAGTGCGATGGGGATCGGAAACGGCTCTTATGGGAGGGATCATGGTATCGCTTATATTGGCAATAACGCCACACTTGTATTGAGCAGGGGAGGATGGGAAGTGATCGATGAGAAAATGAATAAAATAAAGATTGAAAGACCGCTTGCCAGTCCAACAGATAACGGACTTGATAATCACTGGAAGAATTTTATAGAAGTTGTTCGTTCAAGGAAAATGGAAGACCTGCATTGTTCCATTGAAGCAGGTGCGCACGTTGCAACCGTTGCCCAGCTTGGCAATATCAGTTTCCGCAGCGGAAAACGATTGTCATGGGACAATAATAAATTTACTGATGAAGCGGTAAACAATGAATACCTGATGAAGACTTATCATAACGGGTACGAACTTCCTAAAGTTTAAAGACTGAAGACAGGGATATGGGTTATGGGTTATGGGTTATGGGATATGAGATTAGTCAATGAATGCTATCTTATAATTCGTAGCTCATAGCCCTTCTGCATTTTTATAAGTGGAATGGAAATTCTGCCGGGAATTGATAGCTTCGGTTCAAATTTTAAATATGCTGTTTACTAAATTTTCTATTTCAGTAATTCTTTGTTTCATGATATCAGCAGCGATTAGCCAGGCACCTCCGCCTAATCCATTGCTTATTCATTCCAACAATCCTATTGCTTTTGATAAAGTAGATGCAAAAATAATCAGACAGGCTGTTGAACAAATTATTCAGCTTTCAAATAAAAGAGTTAATCAAATTATTACAGGTTTGAAACCCGGATCCGGACCCGGCAGTGTGCTTGCAGTCTATGATTTGATGTCATATGATCTGAATGACCTCGGTGCTAAACTGGGATTGATTTCCCAGACATATACTGATGACAGTGCACGAAATGCTGCTAATGATGGCAGCCAGGCACTGGCAGATTACCAAACCTCATTGATTTTAAATGTGCCTTTCTACAAGGCATTTAAGAAATATGCGGATACTTCATTACCAGTTTTAAAACCGAACCAAAAGAAATATGTACAGGAACAAATCAGGATTTTTGAAAACAATGGAATGAAGCTGGATAGTAACGGACGTAAAAGACTGCAGGTAATCAGTGATAAAATGACCATGCTTGGAATTTCATTTGACAGGAATATTGGAATGTACAAGGATAGTATCATTTATTCAGAAAAGGATTTGCCGGGAATTCCAGAGAATCAAAAGAAATCATGGAGAAGACAGGCCGGCTTATATGTTGTATATGTAAACACACCGAATTTAACCGAAATCATAGAACATGCTGTTTCTGATGATACCAGAAAATTAATGTTAACAAGGTATTGGAATCGTGCATATCCCCAGAACATCAAAGTGCTCGACTCTCTTTTATATTACAGGCAGCAATATGCGAAAATGCTGGGGTATAAAAGTTATGCTGCTTACGCTTTAACGGATAAAATGGCCGCCAATCCTCAAACGGTATGGAATTTTGAAAACAACCTAATCCAAAAGTTGACTCCGCGCGTTACTTCCGACCTGGCCTCTATTCGCGCCATAAAACATCAGATGCATCCCGAGCTACCCGATACTATTTTCTCCTGGGATGTTCGATACTATAAAAATATTCTACTTGATACAAAATATCAGCTGAATACAGAAGAGCTGAAAGAGTATTTTGAAATGAATGAAACGATCAGAGGAATATTTGAAGTCTATCACCGTTTGTTGGGTATTACTGTTAAAGAAATATCCGGCCGGCCAACCTGGTATAGTAAAGTAAGGTCTTTTGAAATGTATGTGGGAGCGAAAAAAGTAGGAAATTTTTATTTTGATCTATATCCGCGCCAGGATAAATACACTCATTTTGCCTGTTTTCCAATCAGCGAAGCAAATGTAATCGGCGGCAAAGAAATTCTTCCAGTGGCAGCGCTCATCTGTAATTTCCCCGAAGGGGCAAAAGGGGATCCCACATTATTGAGTCACGAGGATGTTATTACTTTTTTTCATGAGTTTGGCCATCTGGTACATTATATGGTTGTTCGTTCTAACCTCGCTTCACAGCCTTATACGATCAAAGCTGATTTTGTTGAAGCACCATCACAATTCCTTGAGAATTTTTGCTGGGAATACGCGAGCCTGAAAATATTCGCAAAAAATTATAAAACAGGGGAAGTGCTGCCCGATACTCTTTTCAACAAGTTAAAAGCGACAAGGCACGTTCTTGACGCAAGTAATTATATGCAGCAAATTTATTACGGACTCATTGATTTTACATTTGAAGACAAGTATGATAGTATTAGAGCCATGGACCTTACTACTGTTTCAAAAAACCTGCAACGAATCACGCAGGTTCCATTTCTGGACGGAACTCATATGATAGCATCCTTTGGTCATTTGAATGGTTACGGTGCAAATTATTATGGTTATCTATGGTCGCTTGTTTTTGCACAGGATATATTCTCTGTTTTTGAGAAGAACGGGGTTATGGATGCCAAGACCGGGGAACGTTACAGGAAAGAAATCCTCGAGGTGGCAGCCAGTGAAGAAGAGATGGATATGTTGAGGCATTTCCTTGGAAGAGAGCCGAATTCGGAAGCGTTCATGAAATCATTGGGACTTTGAGGAAAGTATGGGAGTATGGGAGTATGGAAGTTAAAAAACTCCTATTCTTCCATACTCCCATACTCCCATACTTTCGTTAAGGTTTCGCAATTGCCCATTCAATTCCACCCAATAAATGTTTGAGGTAAACAGGGTCTGAATAGGATTCGTCCGTATGGCCCATTTCTGTATAAAAAGCCCGGCCTCCGTCGAATGTATGATACCAGGCCATGGGGTGATTAACTCCGTTCTCTCCACCCTTATACGAGCTTTCATCAATTTTAATTAACACGGTTACATCAGGATTCAGATCCTTGAAATTATACCATTCATCTTTTCT
>DATHNR010000498.1:0-3441 GCA_035485835.1 Puia sp. | reverse complement strand
CGGGACTTGTTTTTATTCAGGGAGGTACTTTTACCATGGGTGCTACTGAAGAGGATGTGATGAGCGACTGGAACAATATTCCGCGTCGTGTAACCGTAAACTCATTTTATATAGACAGAACCGAAGTTGCCAATGTGCATTATCGTGAATACCTGTATTGGATAAATAATGTATTTGAAGGAGATGAATATCAGACAGTGCGCAATAATGCACTTCCTGATACATTAGTGTGGAGAAGTGAACTCGCTTATAATGAACCACTGGTTGAATACTATTTCCGTCATCCATCTTATAATTACTACCCGGTAGTAGGAGTCAGCTGGAGACAAGCTAAAGATTTTTGTTTATGGAGAACAGATCGTGTGAATGAAAAAGCGCTGGTTGATCGCGGATTTATCAACAAGAATTCTTTGAAAAACATTCAGGGGCTTGGACAGGAAAATTTCAACACCAAATCTTACCTGGTGGGTGAATATCAGGCAACACCTGGTCCTGCTGCCAAATCAAAAAAGAACGAACTTAAGAATCCTAATGGAACGCCGCGTACGCAGGTAACATTTGAAGATGGAATTCTGCTTCCTTCTTACCGTCTGCCAACTGAAGCAGAATGGGAATATGCGGCACTTGGATATATCAATCAGAACCCTGCTCCAAGCAGTTCAGATAAAAAAAGAGGTGAAGAACTGGTTGCAAACAAACAGGTTTATTCCTGGAGCCAGAATGTAAATGGATTGCGCGATTCACGTCGCGGTACATGGCAGGGAACATTCCTGGCTAACTTTAAAAGAGGAGCCGGAGATAATATGGGTGTTGCCGGTGGATTGAACGATAACGCCGTTTATACTGCAGATGTAACTTCTTTTTATCCCAATGGTTTTGGATTATATAATATGTCTGGTAATGTGAGTGAGTGGGTTGAAGACGTATTCAGACCTCTTTCTTCTCAGGACGTTAATGGTGTTGCTCCTTTCCGTGGTAACAAATTTGAAACGATGGATCTGAACAAAGAAGGAAAACCAGAAAGAGACAGCCTTGGCAGAATTAAATACCGTGATGTTACAGATAAAGAAAGCGAAAACAGAAGGAACTATCAGAAAGGAAATGTAATCAACTACCTGGATGGTGACTCCCTCATTGCTGGAATTAGCTACGGTTACGGTAAAACAACCCTGATCAGCGATAAGTCAAGAGTTATTAAAGGTGGAAGCTGGGATGACCGTGCATACTGGCTCGGACCCGGAACACGCCGCTTCATGGAAGAAGACCAGGCGAGCTCTACGGTTGGTTTCCGTTGTGCAATGGATCGTGTTGGTAGTGCAGCAGGTAACGGAAGACAAACGGGTATCAGCTATAAAGAAAGAAAGCAAAACGCACGCAAACAATAATCTCATTTAGTTAAAACACTTTATAAAAGCCATCACGCCGAATGCGTGATGGCTTTTATGTTTATTAGATTTGCTTTTTAAGCTTTAAGCTCAAAGCCGAAAGCTAATGTGAGAATTTTTGAAATGAATAATGAGTCTAAAAATGGACGATAAAACTTCAGGAGAGGAATTCAGTTACCCCGTTTCAATTAAGAAATTATATCAGATTTATCTAAAGTATCCTTCTGTTTGTACAGATACGCGCAAAGTTCAAAAGGGAGATCTTTTTTTCGCTCTGAAAGGAGAAAATTTTAATGGCAACCTTTTTGCCGGCCAGGCAATTGCTAACGGTGCTGCCTACGCGATTATTGATGAAGCACCCTCCGTTCCGGATGAACGTTTGATACTGGTTGATAATTCACTTCAGACCCTCCAGGCACTCGCAGCTCATCACCGAAATCAGTTTTCAATTCCATTTATTGCCATTACGGGAAGTAACGGTAAAACAACTACCAAAGAACTCATTCATGCGGTGCTTTCTGAAAAATTTAAAACCTATACCACTGAAGGCAACCTGAATAATCATATCGGCATTCCTCTTACAATTCTGAAAATAAAAAATGATGCTGAAATCGCAATTATTGAAATGGGCGCCAATCACCTGGGCGAAATTGCCGGTTATTGTTTTTACGCCCGGCCAACTCATGGACTGATTACTAATGTCGGGAAAGCACATCTCGAAGGATTTGGAAGTATCGAGGGCGTTAAAAAAGGAAAAGGGGAGCTCTATGATTATCTCCGTTTGCATGATGGTACAGTTTTCGTTATGTGGGATTATGACTATCTCAGAAAGATGAGCAGCGATATAAAAAAAATTATTTCTTATGGAACAGCGGATGCTGATATAACAGGAATAACTGAAAGATTAACACCCTATTTATATGTCAGCATTACAAAAGGCAAGCCTCCAGGAACTATACAAACCCTGCTTACGGGTGACTATAATCTACCAAATGTGCTTGCGGCAGTTTGTGTGGGAAATTACTTCAATGTGGAACCGGATACCATAAAAAACGGTATTGAAAGTTATGTGCCTTCCAACAGCCGCTCGCAACTGATCAAGGCAGGAAGCAACACGATATTGCTTGACGCATATAACGCCAATCCTTCCAGCATGAAGCTGGCTATTGAAAACTTCGTTCGTTTCCCCGGTGCTGATAAAATATTACTGCTGGGAGCAATGGCTGAGCTGGGTAATGAAAGCATCACAGAACACAAACAGATCCTTCATCAGATCGGTACTGATAAATGGAAAGACGTAGTTCTTGTGGGCGGCGACTTTTTAAAAATCAAACATCCTTACAAAAGATTTAAGAATTCAGAAGAAGCCGGCAAATGGCTGGCATCTGCGAATTTTAATAATACGATATTCCTTGTAAAAGGATCGCGCAGTATGCAAATGGAAAAAGCGATAGAAAGCCTGATACACAAATAAATAATATGCCAATAAGTTCCTCATTTTCCCGGATGCCATTTTACAACTTCGTGCTTAATGGGTTTAATAGTTTGTATATAAGCATAGATATTTCCAAGATCCTCATCCGTCATATTTCCATACATGGTCCAGGGCATGATGGTTTGCAATTCACCAGATTGAATTGCCCGATGTGCGTTGGTACTGTCCCTGTATGCGGCAAAATGCTTTACAAATGCATCCCGGGACCATAATCCGATTCCCGTTTCCTTGTCAGGTGTGATATTAGCCGAAGTGACCTGGCCTCCGGGTACTGGAAATACACGACCACCACCGATAGCCATGGACTCAATGAATTTACCTTTTTCAAATGGTGTGTGACAATCATGGCAGGCAGCGATGTTAAATAAATACCTGCCATTTGCAATGCTGTCACCGGACGGAGGAATTGTTTGGGGTTCGGCTTTTTCAGGAATCGTATTCAGAATAATATTCATTGGAAAATCTGATTTGGATTCAGGAACAATATTTTGAATGGGATTCAACGACCTGAGAAAAGCAACCACGGATTCAATATCTTCCGGATCGGCCCTTCTGTAAGAA
>DATHNR010000497.1:0-6397 GCA_035485835.1 Puia sp. | reverse complement strand
TGTGCTAAAATTAAAAATGATAAAAACGACTCTAAACTTCGTAGCTACGATGAACGATGGTACTATCTAAAGAAGGGCACCAGCACAGCTTATAACCAGAATTACAGAGCGATTGTAAAGATAGTAATTTTTATAAACCAGTAAAATTTAGTACACCGGGGTAAGGAAGCCGGGAAGGCCTGGTTGAAAAGAAAAAATCCCGTCCTGCCTGAGGCAGAACGGGATTTAAAAAGTTTGGAGAATTGTTATTCGGCGCTTACTTCGAAATCAACTTCAGTTTCATTGCCATGGCCAAAATCAACCTTTGCCTTGTATGTTCCAAGTTCCTTCACTTCAGAAAGAATGTGAATACGGCGGCGGTCGATTTCATATCCCTTCTGGTCGCGGATCGCACGGGCCAGCTGTACGGAGGTGACACTTCCGAAAATCTTTCCGCTGGTTCCGGTTTTTGCACCGATTTTCAACGGGGAGCCTTTCAGTACTTCGATTACCTTATTTACTTCAGCAAGCAGTTTTTCTTCTTTCTTTTTCTGCTGTTTGATTTTCTCATCCAGCTGTTTAAGGTTGGACGGACTGGCTTCAATTGCCTTTTTTTGCGGAATCAGGAAATTACGTGCATAACCATTTTTCACGCTCACCTTTTCATGGGCGGCGCCAAGATTATCCACGTCCTGAATCAGAATGATTTCCATTATTAATTATTTGGTTCCGTCCCCCCACGAACGGGGGATAGGGAAGTATTACTTAAATAAATCCGTTACGTAAGGGAGGATGGCCATCTGCCTGGCCTTCTTTATCGCATCGGCTACTTTGCGCTGGTATTTCAGCGAATTACCCGTGATACGACGCGGAAGCATCTTACCCTGTTCGTTCAGAAATTTTTTCAGGAATTCACCGTCTTTATAATCCACATAACGGATGTGGTATTTTTTGAAACGGCAGAATTTCTTCGCCCTTTGCTGGGTCTTGATCGCGGTCAGGTATTTGATCTCGTTGGTCTTTGCCATGATATTATGCCTCCGCTTTTTCTGTTCCTGTTGGTACACCACTTCTCTTTCTGGCATTGTACTCGACGGCGTATTTATCGAGTTTTGTAGCCATGAAACGTAACACGGTTTCATCGCGGAGAATCTGAATTTTCAGTTTCTCATTGAAGTCGGATGGCGCACTATATTCCATGACCCAGTATAAACCAGTGGTTTTTTTCTGGATGGGATACGCCAGTGATTTAAGACCCCAGGGATTGTCGTGCACCACTTTGCCGCCGTTTTCTTTAACGAAGGCCGTGAATTTGTTCTGGGCGGCTTTAAAGTCCTCCTCAGACAGCACAGGGGTAAAAATCACCATCAATTCATAATTGTTCATTTCCCTGTTTTTGTTTAAAATAAATAATTGGGCTGCGAAAGTAAAGCTTTTTAGGGAAATAGCGAAAGGAAAATCGTTTATCGTGGATCGTAGATCGTAGATCGATTTACGATAAACGATCCACGATAAACGACAGACATCCTGTCAGCATAAACGTCAATGGCACCGAAATTGAACGGCAAGCCTAAAACAGCCATCTATGCAAAAAGGGAGTATCCGGGTAGAGACAGAAAACATCTTCCCCATCATTAAGAAATTTTTGTACAGTGATCATGAAATATTTCTTAGGGAACTGATTAGCAACGCGGTAGATGCATCTCAAAAGCTGAAAACCCTTTCTTCCCTGGGGGAAGCCAAGGGCGAAATCGGTGACCTGCCCATCCATGTTAAACTGGATAAAGAAGCTAAAACCCTCACTATTTCCGACCAGGGAATCGGCATGACGGCTGAAGAAGTAGATAAATTCCTCAACCAGGTAGCCCTTTCAGGCGCCGAAGAGTTTTTAAATAAATATAAGGGTCAAAACGAAAATGCCATTATAGGCAAATTCGGACTGGGCTTTTATTCATCCTTCATGGTCAGCAGCAAGGTGGAGGTCATCACGAAATCCTATAAAGAAGACCAGCCGGCCGTGAAATGGGAATGCGATGGCAGCCCGGAATATAATCTTACAGAAGATCCCAGAACTGAAAGAGGCACCGATGTCGTTCTGTTTATTTCTGACGATTCTGCCGAATTTCTGGATGATCACCGGATTCGTGGCATCCTTGAAAAATATTGCCGCTTTCTGCCTGTCCCTGTTTTCTTTGAAGACAAACAAATAAATAATACACGTCCTGCCTGGACCCGCAAGCCCAGCGAACTCAGCACAGAAGATTACCAGGCTTTCTATAAAGAATTATACCCCTATAATGAACCGCCTCTGTTCTGGATACATCTGAATGTGGACTATCCTTTCAACCTCACCGGTATACTTTACTTTCCGAAAATCAAACAGACATATGAGATTCAGAAAGACAAAATCCAGCTTTACAGCAACCAGGTTTTTGTTACGGATGAAGTAAAAGATATCGTTCCTGAATTCCTCATGCTGCTCCAGGGTGTGATTGACAGTCCGGATATTCCATTAAATGTGAGCCGCAGTTATCTCCAGGGAGACCCGAACGTAAAAAAGATCAACAATCACATCACAAAAAAAGTAGCAGATAAACTGGAAGAAATTTTTAACAGGGAAAGAAAAGAATACGAAGAGAAATGGGAAAGCCTCGGTCTTTTTGTGAAGTATGGCATGATGACCGACGACAAATTCCTCGAGAAAGCAAATAAGTTTCTCATCATGGAAGATGGCGACAGTTCACGTTTTTATACTTTGGAAGAATATAAAAATGCTGTCGAGGCTTTACAGAAAAATAAGGATGGAAAGATCGTGATCATTTACACCAGCAATCCTGTTCAGCAGGATAGTTATATCCGCACTGCACAGGGGAAAGGATATAAAGTGGTAAAACTCGAGACCATCGTAGATGCCGGGTTCATCAACCAGATGGAAATGAAATGGGAAAATGTTCATTTCACGCGTGTGGACAGTGAGGTGGTTGATAATCTGATCGACAAACAGGATTCAGCAGAATCAGTACTCAGCAAGGAAGAAGTGGAGAAGCTGAAAACTTTATTTGCTTACGACATTCCTTCATTAAATGTTTCTGTTGAAGTAAAAGGATTGAGTCCCGATGCAATGCCCGTCGTTGCTACCAGGCCTGAATTCATGCGACGTATGAAGGATATGGCCGCCCTGAATGGAGGTGGCGGCATGGCCTCCTTCTATGCGAATATGCCCGATGAAGTAACGCTTACCGTAAATGGAAATCATCCTGTATATCCATATATTTTAAAAGAAACTGATCCGGAAAAACAACAGAAGATCATCAGCAATCTGGCGGACCTGGCACTGCTAAGCCAGGGTTTGCTCAAGGGCGCCGAGCTTACGAATTTTATTCAACGCAGTGTAGAACTCATTGAGAAAAAAGAACCAGGCAGGATCATTCTGGAAAGTTAAATGTCGTAAATCGTAAATCGTGAATCGTTTATCGTATTTCGGTACACGATACACGATTTACGATTCACGGTTCCCGCACGTGTGGGATCATCCTTCAACCGTCAATCGTCATCCTTTCGCAGGAATTCAAATACGTTTTTATGTTCATCATGATCGTATTTGAATTTTAATTTTTCAGCAACATGTGTTGCATATTTATTGAAAATTTCCATCATGATAAATAATGAATCCCGGATATTTTTGATTTTATAATCGGGATATGTCGTGAGAATTTTTTTATAGGCCTGCTTATCCAAATATCTTTTCATCATTTTTCCTGACTGTCCGAATGAAACTGAAAATCCCGTCTCTGTTCCGATATACCATTCAATCATCCGCATAAACATGCGGCGAACCGTTCCCTCCATCATTGCTTTCGCATATGTAATCTCTTTTCGTTTTAGTCCTTTGGAAATATACGTTGAAACCCACCGGAATTCATTGCAGCATTCTGCGAATTCATTTTCTGACGGCTTTTTAATCAGGTAATCTGAATCGTCCGCTTTGCTTATACCATCGAACAGGCCGTCTTTGTCCATCCACAAAACGGATAAACTATCGGGTTTAAAATCACGGTTGATTTTTTCTTTCGGAAAAAGCGTCAAATCTATTCTGTTGTTGTCTTTGAAAAGCATTAAATAATGGAAACTGTCTTTTTCAGTATGCTGATCATCCACTGTTTTCATTTCATCTGGAAGTTGCCATATGATCCTTTCTCCGAATACCGAAGTCCATCGGTGGTCGCCAATAAATTCTTCCATTTGATTTACCACAAGAAAAATATCATAATCCTGATAAGCATCCGGAACAATTTTACTGTTGGCGCGGGATCCCTGTAAAAGAATCGCCCTGATACGGTCGTCCCGCATGGCGAGATCGGTAAAGATTTGTTTTATTACAGAGAGTTTTCTCATAATAAAGCGTGTATCGTATATCGTGTACCGTGGATCGTGTATCGTCTATCGATCCACGATACACGATCCACGGCTAACGGCATCGCCCGCTGAAGCTTTAGCGTAAGCGGGTTATCGATGTTCTCTAATATCCATTATCTTCAACTGCAGCTTCCTGTCTCCGTTCCATTCATTCACATCGAGTGTATAGGCGATATCCAGTGGCTTGCCCGATTGGACAAGCGGCCATTTGTCGGCCATATTGAATGCGATGCAGGAAAAAATTATTTCACCCTGCCGCAAAAATAAACGGAGATGTTTTTCCTTCAGCAATTTTGAATAACCTGTATCATAAACCATCCGTGAAACTAAAACCGGTTTATAATTTTCAGGTCCGAAAGGTTCCATCTGTTCAATGATCCGGTAGGTTTGGAAATCAATATCCGAAAAAACGGCAACGGCATCCACCTCTAATTCCGGAACCAGGAATCTTGGGTCGATGGTTTCTGAAACCACTTCTTCAAATTTCAAACTGAATTTTTCAACATTCTCCGGCGCAAGCGTCATGCCCGCTGCAGCGAAATGTCCGCCGTAACCTACCAGCCATTCCCTGCATGCATGCAGCGCCTCGTACAAATTAAAACCCGGAACGCTGCGCGCACTGCCGGATGCATATTCTCCGCTCTGTGTCAGTACTATGGTGGGACGATAATATTTTTCAATCAGCCTTGAAGCCACGATGCCCACAACTCCTTTATGCCAGTGGGATTTATATAGTACGGTCGACTTCCGGTTTTGCATGATTTCATCACCTTCGATCATCGCAAGTGCTTCTTCGGTAATACTCGAATCCGTTTGCCGCCGGTCAGTATTATCTGCGTGCAATAAATTAGCGTATAATAGTGCTTCTTCATAATTATCTGCAACAAACATCAGTACTGCTTTGCGCGCGTCATCCATTCTTCCTGCCGCATTTACACGCGGTGCAATGGTGAAGACAAGAGAAGTAATGGAAGCAGGAGAGACGAGGCTGCTCAGTGTCATCAGTGCGCGGATACCATGATTCGGAGTTTCATTTATTTTTTTAAGTCCCAGGTAACAGAGCGTACGGTTTTCACCAGTCATCGGAACAATATCTGCTGCAATGGCAATGGCAACGAGGTCCAGGTAGATCAGATACATTTCTTCCGGAAGCGAAAGAGCTTCGCATAAAGCGGTGATGAGTTTAAAAGCAACACCACAACCGCAGAGTTCTTTATATGGATAAAGACAACCGGTTTGTTTTGGATTGAGGATGGCAACTGCTGAAGGCAATATCGAATCCGGCAGATGATGGTCGCAGATAATGAAATCCATTCCATTGGCTTTGGCATAATCCACGAGATGAATGGATTTTATTCCGCAGTCAACTGAAATAATTAAACTGAATGCATTTTTCTTAGCGAAATCTATTCCTGTTTTTGAAACGCCATAGCCTTCGCGTTGCCTGTGCGGAATATAAAAATCGATATATGCAGGATCATGGATTTTGCAAAGAAGCTGATACATGAGTGCAACAGAACTCGTTCCGTCCACATCATAATCGCCAAAGACAAGAATTTTTTCTTTCTGTTCTACCGAATGCAGGATTCGTTTTACTGCAAGATCCATATCCTTCATCAGCCACGGATCGTGCAGTTGCGAAATATCAGGACGGAAATATGCTTTTGCTGTTTCAAAACTTTCTATTCCCCGCCCTACAAGTATGCGGCTGAGCATGGGATGGATCTTTAATGCATCAGCCAATGCATTCACTTTGTGGTCATCGGTAATTTTTATTTTCCAACGTTTTTCCATTTGGCCGAATTGCATATAAAATTAATGTGGCGAATACGGAAATGTAGATAATGAAAAAGGTGGGAATTAAATTATTAATGATAATGTGGAAATATGATTTCAGATCGCCCCGATATCATTTCAGATCGCCCCGATATTTAAAAGTTTTACCTGCGTGTTAAATCATAAATAAAATTCACATTAACACATTATCATTAATAATTTAATT